>NZ_JBYSXB010000030.1:0-70405 GCF_058781765.1 Arthrobacter sp. FW306-1B-G06A
GTATCCCTCGTGGAGGATGTCCGGCGTCGGCTCCGGGCGGCGTGGAAGAAGCGCGGGGCGGCCGATGCGGAGCTGGGCTGGACGGACACCGTGCTGGACCCGGACGTGCTCACGATCGGTTTCGCCCGGCGCGTGCCCACCTACAAGCGCCTGACCCTGATGCTCCGGGACCCGGCCCGGCTCAAGGCCCTGCTGCTGCACCCGAAGCACCCCATCCAGCTGGTCATCGCCGGCAAGTCCCACCCGGCCGACGACGCCGGGAAGAAGATGATCCAGGACCTGGTGAAGTTCACCGACGACCCCGCCGTGCGGCACCGGATCGTGTTCCTGCCCAATTACGACATCGCGATGGCCCGCACCCTGTTCCCGGGCTGCGACGTGTGGCTGAACAACCCGCTCCGGCCCCTGGAGGCCTGCGGGACCTCCGGGATGAAGGCGGCCATCAACGGCTCCCTGAACCTCTCGGTCCTGGATGGCTGGTGGGATGAGATGTACGACGGCGAGAACGGCTGGGCGATCCCGACCGCGAACAACGACGCGTCCCCGACAGAACGCGATGACATCGAAGCGGCCGCGCTCTACGAGCTCCTCGAAACCCAGGTGGCCCCGCGCTTCTACGGCTCCACCGTCTCCGCGGAAGCCGGCGCGGCCGGGCCCTCGCAGTCCGGCCCGGAAGCCGTGCCGACGCACTGGGTCTCGATGATCAAGCACACCCTGGCCCACCTCGGCCCGGCCGTCTCGGCCGACCGCATGCTCCAGGACTACGTCAACACCCTCTACCGCCCCGCAGCGGAGTCGGGACGGCGCGCCGTGGCCGGCTCGTTCAAGGAAGCGAAGGAACTCGCGGCCTGGACCACCAAGGTCCGCACCGCCTGGCCACAGCTGATCGTGGAACACGTCGATTCCATCGGCGTCTCCGAGGAGCCCCAGATCGGCGACACCCTCCAGGTCAACGCCTACATCGCCCTCCATACGCTGACACCGGACGATGTGAGCGTCGAGGTGGCCTATGGGCGGGCCGAAGAAAGCGATGAGCTGGAGGACATCACCGTGGCCGAACTGAGCTCGTTCGAGGACCTTGGCAACGGGCGCCACCTGTTCACCGGGTCCATCCTGATCAACCGCTCCGGGTCCTTCGGCTACACCGTCCGGGTCTTCCCGAAACACCCCTCCCTGGCCTCCAAGGCCGAACTGGGGCTGATCGTCAACGCGTAGCGGCTAACCGGGCGGGCCCTGCCCGCCCGGTCGCGCTACTGCTGGAAGACCGCTATGACAGCGAGGTCCCGCCCGGAGTAGAACTCGGCGTCCTGGAGGATTTCGCAGACCAACCCGAAGGACCGGTCCGTTCGGTAGACGGCAGGGACCTGCCAAATCAGGGTGACGGGTGGTTGCTCGTCCTCGGACACACTGTCTGCGAAATCGTGGAGTGAATCGTTGAGCGCATCCAGGTCCACGCCGTCGTACTCGGGGAAATCGAGCACTTGGCCGAACACTTCCAGGACGGCCTCCTTGTTTGCGGCCGGCGGCACCATCACGGTCCGGCGGCCGGCGTCGGACACTTGTTCCTGTAGTTCTTCGAGTGTCCACGTGTCTGCGGAATAGATTTTCATGGTTCCTAGGTGCGGTAGACGTTGATGGTGTTGCCTTGGACGACTTCCCGTTCGCCTGCCGCGACCAGCGCGCCCTGCCTGCGGTCATTGAGCTCGGACGTCGTCAGTCTTAGTTCGAACATCCGGCTGCCGGCACCGGATTCGGCGACCAGTTTGGGCAGGACGACCTTCTGATCGTCTTTGTTCCCGTTGATCACGAGCAAGCCGCGGTAGGCGCCGCCCTCCGAGCTCACCAGGAGTTGCACAACCCGCAGGGAAGGATCGTGCCAACGGGCCGCCGTCATGGGCTGGCCTTCCTCATCAAACCAGTCCAGGCCCGTCCCCTTGTCCGGGAAGCCCGCGTCCTGGGCCTGCATGAACTCCTTGCGGAGCCGGATCACCCGTTTGGTGCTCCGCAGCATGTCGTGCGATTCGGGTGTCTGGGTCCAGTCGATCCACGTCAGGGGGTTGTCCTGGCAATAGGCGTTGTTGTTTCCCTGCTGTGTGCGCCCAAGCTCGTCGCCGGCGGTGATCATGGGCACGCCGATGGAGATCATCAACGTAGTCATGAGGTTCCGTTTCGAAAGGGCACGGGCCGCGAGAATCCTCTCGTTCTCCGTTCGTCCTTCGAATCCGTGGTTGTAGCTGCGGTTGTCGCTGTGGCCATCGCGGTTTTGTTCGCCGTTGGCCTCGTTGTGCTTGCGGTCGTAGGACACCAAGTCGGCAAGCGTGAAACCGTCGTGGGCGGTGATGAAGTTGAGGGAGGCGAGCCTTGAGCGCCCAGAGGGTTCAAAGACCCGGGCTGAGCCAGTCAAGGCGTCCGCCAAGACCCCCACGTTTCCCCCGGACATCCCGGCGTCGGCAGCGCCCCGGTCAGAGAGCCAGAAGCGGCGCACTCCGTCGCGGAAGTGATCGTTCCAGTCCACCCATCCCTTGGGGAACCGCCCTGTCTGCCAGCCACCGTAGCCCACATCCCACGGCTCGGAAATGAGCTTGGTCTTGGAGATCACCGGGTCCTCCGCGATGCGCTTCAGGAAAGGATGTTCAGGATCGAACTCGTTGCCCGCATTGCGGCACAGGGTCACGGCAAGGTCGAAACGGAAGCCATCGATGTGGAACTCTTCCGCCCAATAGCGCAGCGATTCAATGGCAAGATCCACTACCCTCGGTTCCGCAAAATTGAGGGTGTTGCCGCAGCCCGTCGTGTCGAGGTAGCGGCCGTGGGCATCGTGGCGGTAATACCGCTGCTCGCCGAGGCCCCTGAAACTGAGGGTGTCGCCGTCGGGGCCGCCTTCCGCCGTGTGGTTGTAGACGACGTCGAGGATCACTTCGATCCCGGCGGCATGCAGGAGCTTCACCATGCCTTTGAATTCATCCTGGACGGCGTGTGGCCCGGCCTGCTGGGCTGCCTGCGTGGCGTAGTCCGAGTGGGGCGCAAAGAAGGCTGCTGTGTTGTAGCCCCAATAATTGGTGAGGCCCAAGTACTGCAGGTGCTGCTCGTCGATGTGGAAGTGGATGGGAAGCAATTGGACAGCCGTGACTCCCAATGAGTGGAAGTGCTCGATCATGGCGGGGTGGGCCATGCCCGCGTAGGTGCCGCGGAGGTGCTCGGGGATATCCGGATGCAGCATGCTTTGGCCGCGGACGTGTGCCTCGTAGACAATAGTCTCCCGCCACGGCGTGCGCAGCGGACGGTCGTCGCCCCAATCGAAAGCCGAGTCCATCCGCACGGAGGTCAGCAGTTCTCCGCGCTGGTGCACCGCCCGACCGTAGGGATCCAGCAAGAGCTGCTCGGCGTCGTCGGCGTCAAAGTCCGGAGCAGGCACAGATAGTGGAAGTGTGTCCTCGTGGACTGCTGCCCGGAAACCGTACCGGGTGCCGAGCGGAAGCCCGTCCACGATCCCGTGGTGCACGCCGTCCTCGAGTTTGGGCAGCGTGTGGACTTTCCAGGAGTCGCCCGGGGCCTTGTAGGCGATTTCGACTCGAGTGAGTCCGGGGGCCCATACAGCGACGTTGACCCGGTCCGGCGAGGAGGTGTCGCGGTCGGATTTCCCGGGCAGCGGAACACTGAGCCCGAGCGGCGACGGCCGCGAGGCGTCCACTGTAGATGCTGTGTCAAAAATCGGCATAACCATTAGTTGAGAGTTTAGTCTCTAGGGCCAATTCTCCCTTGCCCACGGCCCATATGACAGTGCCCGCATCCTCCGGTCGGACCCAAACCGGCGGCCCCCGGGAGCGCAAACAAGCTGCTCACCTGCTGAAACGTCATCTCCCCCGGCCCGTTGCGCTTTTCGTGAAACCGGTCGTTGGAGCGGATTGTGTCGGTTGCGCGGAAGACGCCCGCGCGCACGCGGATGAGTTCGTATCCTCGGCACGGTCGTTGCATACTTTGGCTATACACCAATGTGGAGGTAATCGTGCGAATCGCTCTTGCTCAACTCATCAGCGGCCGCGAGCTGGCAGACAACCTGGTCCTGTTGGAAGACTACGCGCGCCGGGCCAAGGAGGGCGGCGCCGAGCTCGTGGTGTTCCCGGAAGCGACCATGCGGGCGTTCGGAAATTCCCTGCTCGACATCGCCGAGCCCCTGGACGGGCCATGGGCAAGCCGGGTGCGGAAGATCGCCCAGGATCTTGGGATCGTGATCGTGGCCGGAATGTTCACCCCTGGAGTGGCCTCCGACGGCAGCAGCAACGGCAAGGTCCGGAACACCCTGATCGCCACCGGGCCCGGAGTGGACACCAGCTATGACAAGATCCACCTTTTCGACGCGTTCGGCTTTGCGGAATCCGACACCGTCGACGCCGGCACCAATCCGGTGACGTTCGACGCCGGTGGCCTCACCTTTGGCCTGGCCACGTGCTACGACATCCGATTCCCGGCGCTCTTCACGGCCAATGCCGAGCGGGGAGCCGATGTGAATATCGTGTCCGCTTCCTGGGGAGCCGGACCGGGGAAGGCGGAGCAGTGGAAGCTGCTCGCGCGGGCCCGGGCTCTCGACACCACGACCTTCGTCCTTGCGTGCGGTCAGGGCGATCCAGTGACCCAGGGCCGTGAACCCAAAGGTGCGGCACCCACCGGAGTGGGGCACTCCGTCGTCGTGTCCCCCTTGGGAAACGTGTTGGAAGAGCTCGACGCCGAACCCGGCCTCTTGTTCGCGGAACTGGACGCCGCCGTCGTCGAGGACGCGCGGGTCAAGCTCCCGGTCCTGGCGAACCGCCGCGATTTCTGAAGGTAACGGCAACCCTCGCTCACATCTGGCGTCAAAAACAAGGACGCCCGCTCACATCTGGCGGTAAATAGACGGACGCCCGCTCACATCTGGCGGTAAATAGACGGACGCCCGCTCACCTAAGTGAGCGGGCGTCCGTCGGAAACACCACATAAGTGAGCGAGCGTCAGTATTTGGCCGGCGGCTGGGCCGCCACCCAATCGGCTACTTGGCCGCGCGCTGCCTCGAGACTTCGTACAGGGAGATGCCCACTGCCATAGAGGCGTTGAGCGATTCCATGGCGGAGTCGATCGGGATGGAGATGATCTGGTCGCAGTTTTCGCGGACCAGGCGGCTGAGGCCCTTGCCCTCGGAGCCCACCACAATGCACACGGGATCGGTGGCCAAGGAGAGATCCGGCAGCGAGACATCGCCGTCGCCGTCCAGGCCCAACACGAAGATACCCATCTGCTTGAACTGCTTGAGGGCGTTGTTCAGGTTGGACGCCCGGGCCACGGGAACGCGGACCGCCGCGCCTGCGCTGGTCTTCCAAGCCGAAGCGGTGACGCCGACGGAGCGGCGCTCCGGGACAATCACGCCGTGGCCGCTGAAGGCGGAAACGGAGCGGATGATGGCGCCCAGGTTGCGGGGGTCGGTGATGCCGTCGAGCGCAACGAAGAGGGGCGCGTTGGGGATGTACCCCTTCTTCCATTTGGCGACCGTCTCTTCGGCGAGGTCGTAGGCGTCCTGGTATTCGTACGGCGGGATCTGCAGCACGAGGCCCTGGTGGACAGCGTCTTCGGTCATGCGGTCAAGCTCGGGCTTACCGGTTTCCAGCAGCGGGATGCCTCGTTCGGCAGCGAGTTTGAGGGATTCCTTGACGCGGTCGTCCATCTCGATCCGGATGGCAACGTGCAGTGCCTTCGCGGGGATTCCGGCGCGAAGTGCCTCCACCACGGAATTGCGTCCGGTGACCACTTCCTCGGTAGCGCGGCCCTTGGGGCCCGAGCGGGCGCCCGGGTTGGAGCGGCTGGCGCCTCCGGCCGCACGCTTGGCTGCGGAGCGTTCAGCAAGCTGCTTGCTCTTGTACGCCTTGTGGTACTCGCGGTCCTCAGCCTTGGGGGTCGGACCCCGGCCTTCGAGGGCCTTTCGACCGTGGCCACCGGTTCCGGTGGTGGGGCCCTTCTTGCTCTTGACAGCCCGGCGACCGTTGTTGGCCATGAATTCCACCCTTGATTGTGTTGAGTACGTCTGCAATCAAGTCTACTGAATCAACTTAAATCGGGACGACGGCCCTTTCTCAGTCCCGTTTGAGGCTCCAGCTGGCGCCGTCGGCGCCATCCTCGACGGCGATACCGGCTGCCGCGAGAGTGTCCCGGATCGCGTCGGAAGCCGCCCAATCCTTGTTGGCCCGCGCGTCGGCCCGCGCCTGCAACTGGGCTTCCACAAGGACCTCAAGGGCCTGGGCGGTCTCGGAATTCTCCTGGACCTCGCCGCGTACATCGTTCAGTCCGAGCACAGTGGTCATGGCCATCACGGCCTGGAGCGCCTGCCGGGCTCCCGCGTCGTCCCCCGACGCCAGCGCCGTGTTTCCGGCACGGACAGTCTCGTGCAGGGCGCCAAGGGCCTGCGGGACGTTGAGATCGTCATCCATGGCAGCAGCGAAGGCATCCGGCACGGGACTCGACTCAGGGTGGGCGGCAAACTCGCCACCGAACTTCTTGGAGGCTTTCGCAATAAAACCGTAGATACGCTCCACGGCAGCCGCAGCCTCCTGAAGCGAGGTGGGCCGGTAGTCCAGGATGGAGCGGTACTGCGCCTGGCCGAGGTAGTACCGGACAACGCGCGGACTCGCGAGCTCGAGCATCTCCTCGGGGCTCACGGTGTTGCCCACCGACTTGGACATCTTTTCGCCCTCATACGTGACCATGCCGTTGTGCAGCCAGAAGTTGGCGAACTCGTCGCCCGCAGCCTGCGATTGTGCCATCTCGTTCTCGTGGTGCGGGAAGCGGAGGTCCAATCCGCCGCCATGGATGTCGAACTGCTGGCCCAAGTACTTCGTAGCCATGGCGGAGCATTCAAGATGCCAACCCGGCCGGCCGGTTCCCCACGGCGAAACCCAGCTCGCCGTCGTCGGCTCCCCGTCCTTGTAGCCCTTCCACAGCGCGAAGTCCCGCGGGTCGCGCTTCCTGTTGCTGAATTGCGGCTCGACGTCGGCGGCGCCCTGCATATCGTCGATGTTCTGGCGGGTCAGCGAGCCGTACTTGCTCCAGGAGCGGACGTCGAAGTAGACGTCGCCGGAGTCGTCCAGCGCAGGGTAGGCGTGGCCGCGGTCGATGAGCCTTTGAATGAGGGCGTGCATCTCCGGGATATGGCCGGTGGCGCGCGGTTCGTACGTAGGGCGGGAAACGCCCAGGACGTCGTAGGCCTGCTCGAATTCCTGCTCGTAGCGGTAGGCCAGAGCCCACCATTCTTCCTCGGCCTTGGCTGTTGGTTCCTCGGCCCAGTCCGGCCCGAATGACTGCGCCGACTTGGCGAGGATCTTGTCGTCGATGTCTGTGACGTTGCGGACAACGGTGACACGCAGGCCGCGATATTCAAGCCAGCGGGTCAACTGGTCAAAGGCGATCGCGGAGCGGACATGTCCCACGTGCGGCATCCCCTGCACCGTGGCACCGCAGTAGTAGACGCTGGCCTTGCCGGCTTCAAGGGGAACGAAGTCGCGGACTTCGGCGGATGCGGTGTCGTAAAAGCGCAGGGTCACCGCTCCAGATTAGCGGATGCGGACCATCAGGCTTCGTTGGGCGCCATCCGTCCCTGTTTAGGCGCGATTTAGGCGCTATCGCCTTTGTGCGCTCCCGGCACGGCGTACACGAGCGCCGTGGCGACGGCGGAAATGCCCTCGCCACGCCCCGTGAAACCCAAGCCATCGCTGGTGGTTGCCGTGACGCTGACGGAAGCTCCAGCGGCGGCGCTGAGGACACGCTGCGATTCTTCACGCCGCGGCCCGAACTTTGGCCTGTTGGCAACGAACTGCACTGCCACGTTCCCGATTTCGAAACCGGCGGCACGGACGATCCTGGCAGCCTCCCCCAAGAGTTTCACCCCGGACGCACCCGCGAGTTCGGGACGGTCCGTGCCGAAATGCGTGCCCAGATCACCGATGCCGCACGCCGAGAAGAGCGCGTCCGCAGCCGCATGGGCGACGCAATCGCCGTCGGAATGCCCCGAAAGTCCGCGCTCCCCCTCCCAAAACAGCCCGCCGAGCCATAGCGGCTGCGGATCGTTGTCAGGTGCGTAGGCGTGCACGTCCACCCCGATGCCGGTGCGCGGCAGGATCATCGTTACGTTCTGCGAGCCTTCCATCAGCCTTCCACCCAGCGGACTCCGAGCGGCCCTTCCAGCAGGCCTTCGGCAATGATGAGGTCCAGCGGCGTGGTGATCTTCAACGACTGGCTGGCGCCCCGGACCGCGTGCACGGGCACGCCCAGGAGCTCGACGAGCATGGCGTCGTCCGTGACTGCCGCCGACTGCTCGTCGTCGAACGTCGCGGCTGCCGCGTGGGCGCGCAGCAAAGTTTCATAGTCGAATCCCTGCGGAGTCTGCACGGCGCGCAGTTGTTCTCGCGGGGCGGTGCCCGTGACGATCTCGGGCGCGATTCCGGCGTCGTCCCCGTCCGTTTCCGCAACCATCTTGACGGTGTCCACCACCGGAATAGCGGGGATGACCGCTTTGGCGCCCGACGAGAGCGCAACGGCTACGCGGTGGAAGACCCGGTCGGGAGTCAAGGCACGCGCGGCGTCGTGAACCAGCACAGCGCGAGTTCCCTCAAGGACCGCCCCAAGGGCCGCCCGGACCGAAGCGGCCCGGGTGGATCCGCCGTCGACCACGGTGATCAGCGGCCCGTCAGCGCCCAGCTCTTGGCGGAATTGTTCACAAAGCTCGCGCAGTTCCAGGTCCCCCGCCGGGACTGCCACGCAGATCTGGCGGGCAACATCGGCGGTCGCGACGCCGCGAAGGGCATGGGTCAGGATCGTTTCGCCGCCCAGCGGCACTTTCGCCTTGGGCATGCCGTAGCCAAGCCGCTCACCGGAGCCTGCCGCAACGACGACGACGGCGGTGGCCTCGCGCTGGGATGGTGTAGTCATGCGCCCAAGCCTACGTGGTGCCCACCGGCCCAACTAGCTAGCACTAGGTGTCGTTTTGGGCGCCCAGAACGACACCTACTGCGAGTTGGTTGGGCTGCGGCGCTGGGAGTTCAGCTTTCGGGCAAAAGGAAACCCCGGCAGCAGGTTGCTACCGGGGTTCAAATCTTTGAATCTCTGTTAGGAAGCCAGAACTTCGTCGAGAACGCTTGCGGCCTTCTCTTCGTCGGTCTTCTCAGCCAATGCCAGTTCTGAAATCAGAATCTGACGAGCCTTGGCCAGCATTCGCTTCTCACCTGCGGAAAGGCCGCGATCGTGATCACGGCGCCAAAGATCGCGGACGACCTCTGCAACCTTGATGACGTCGCCGGAAGCAAGCTTCTCCAGGTTTGCCTTGTAGCGACGGGACCAGTTGGTGGGCTCTTCAGTGAACTCGGCGCGGAGAACGTCAAATACGTGCTCCAAGCCTTCCTTGCCCACTACGTCGCGGACCCCAACAAGGTCTACGTTTTCTGCTGGAACTTCAATGGTCAGATCACCCTGAGCCACCTTGAGCTTGAGATACATTTTCTCTTCGCCCTTGATAGTGCGCATCTTGATTTCTTCAATTTTTGCTGCACCGTGGTGAGGGTAAACTACTGTCTCGCCGACCTCAAAAACCATGTGGACTTTCCCCTTTCCCGCAGACCAGTTTATCACGCTTAAGGCATACGATTGGCACGGAAAGGGGTCCTGAGCCCAGTAAATACGCGGAAAATGGCCTTTTCGACCCTCCGGCACCCTCTTGACGGGAGGGCATAAAAGTGCATTGGACGCAGCGTTCCGGATGACCCTACTCCTTCTGGAGGGCCGCCACAATGGTGATCGGAATCCTTGTTCCTGCTAGTTTGCCGATAGGCTATGGCTGAAAAGTGTTCCAATGACTCTTAGAGGAGTACGTGTCGTGCGCATTACTGCGATGAACCGTGTCCAGCGCGGCAAACTGGCGATGGCGGCGGCCGCCATCAGCATCGGTCTCTTGTCCGTGACCGGCTGTGGCTATATCAACCCCCAGCAGACCAACGAGCAGTACTCTCCGTCTGATGGCGTCAGGGATGACCTCGGTTCGCTTCAGCTGCGCAACATGCTCATCGTCTCCACGGACGCCAACAAGCCGGGACGCGTCATTGGTGCCGTGTTCAACACTTCCTCGAGCGATGCAACCCTGACCATCAGTGGCGCAGGCGGCTCACAGGCGACTATTCCGGTCAAGGCCAAGTCCCAGACCTACCTCAACGAGAACACCGACCCCGCGATTCTGAGCACGAGCGGCGGAGCCCCGGGTTCCATGGTTTCCGTGACCATCAAGACCGGCTCCGATTCCCGCACCGTGCAGTTCCCGGTCCTGGATGCTTCGTTGAAGGAATACTCGAAGTACCTCCCCACGGTTTCCGCTTCTCCGAGCCCCTCGGTCAGCGGTTCCGCCACCCCGACCAGCAGTGCGACCTCGGGCACCAGCGCGACGCCGAGCGCAAGCGCAACCGGCCACTAGGCCGCCAGCGGCCTGCGCCGCTAGGGTCGGCAACAAGCTGGATCCACGAAGACAAAAAGGAAGGGCTCCCACGAGGGGAGCCCTTCCTTTTTGCTGTAGGTTCCTACGGCTCGAACTTGTAGCCCAGGCCCCGAACCGTCACCAGGTAGCGGGGAACAGAGGGGTCCGGCTCGATCTTGCTGCGCAAGCGCTTCACGTGGACATCCAGGGTCTTGGTATCGCCCACGTAGTCCGAGCCCCAGACGCGGTCGATCAGCTGCCCGCGGGTGAGCACCCGGCCTGAATTGCGAAGGAGCATCTCAAGGAGTTCGAATTCCTTCAGCGGAAGCGACACCTGTTCGCCGTTGACGCTCACTACGTGCCGCTCAATGTCCATCCGCACCGGGCCGGCCTGGACGGTGGACGTGATGAGTTCCTCCGGTTCGCCTTGGCGGCGCAGCACGGCACGCACGCGCGCCACGAGTTCCCTCGAGGAGTACGGCTTGGTGACGTAGTCGTCCGCGCCGAGCTCCAGGCCAACCACCTTGTCGATTTCCGAGTCCTTGGCCGTCAGCATGATGACCGGGACGCTGGAACGCTGGCGCAGTTGCCTGCAGACCTCAGTGCCAGGGGTCCCCGGAAGCTGCAAGTCCAGCAGCACCAGGTCGGCCCCGTTCCGGTCGAACTCCACCAAGGCGTCACTGCCGTTGTCCACAACCTGGACATCGAAGCCTTCCTTGCCCAATAGGTAGGACAGAGGGTCGCTGAAGGACTCCTCGTCCTCCACGATCAGAATCCTGCTCAAGCGCCAGCTCCTTGCTCTAGGGCGCGTACGGCGCCCGTCGTTTGAATCACGCTTCGGGGCTTCGCCCCGGCGTCGTCGTCCTCCTGGCCTTCCATTTCCGGAAGGCGGATGGTGAAAGTAGAACCTTGGCCTGGCTGGGACCAGACGGTGACCTCGCCGCCGTGGTTGGACACCACATGCTTGACGATGCTCAGTCCCAGGCCTGTTCCCCCGGTCTGCCGGGACCTCGCCGCATCCACACGGTAGAAGCGTTCGAAGATGCGTTCCTGGTCCTCCGGGCTGAGACCCTCGCCCTGGTCCGTGACGGAAATGGCCACCACGCCTTCTTTGGCGCGGACCCCCACTCCCACGCGGGTGTTCTCCGGCGAATAACGGATGGCGTTGTCGATCAGGTTCCGCAAGGCGGTCACCAACAGGTCCTGGTCGCCGAAAACCATCGTTTCCGTGCGGCCCCCGACGACGATCTTGATGTTCTTGAGCTCGGCCGGGAGCTGCGAGCGGTCCACGGCCTCGGAGATCACCGTATTGATGTCCACGGCGTGCCCTTGCTGTGCCACATTGGCACCTTGAAGCCGGGACAGCTCAATGATGTCCTGAACCAGCGCGGCCAGCCGTGTCGATTCCTTGTGCATGCGCTTCGCGAAGCGGCGCACGGCTTCTTCGTCGTCCGGGCTCGCCTCGAGCGCTTCCGCAAGCAGGGAGATGGCGCCCACCGGCGTCTTGAGTTCATGCGAGACGTTCGCCACGAAGTCGTTGCGGATCTCTTCGGTACGGGTGATTTCGGTACGGTCATCGGCCAGCAGGACGATATATTCCCATCCGAGCATGGCTGCCCGCACCTGGACCACAATGGTTCCCTTGCCCAATGGACCGCGGGGCAACTCGTAAGTCTCCTCCAGGATCACGCCGTCGCGCCGCACCTTTGCGGTCATGTCCAGCAACTGCTTGTGCACCACTGTGTGGCCCCGCACGAGGCCGTACGCATAGGCCGCGGGACTGGCCCGGACCACGCCGTCGATCGCGTCCACGACGACGAAAGCGCGCCCGACGACCGACAGCACCTCCGCTGCTCCCTCCGGAAGAAGCGGCTCGGTGACGTCCAGGTCCACGATCTTCCGCTGCCGTTCACTGAGCCTGAACGCGAGCACGCCAAAGACGCCGCACGACAGGCCGACTAGACCTGCGATGACACCGATGAGCACTGGATCCACGGATCTAGCTTATGCGCTCAAAACACTGCAAAATATGGAACGGTCACCAAACCGCCCCGATTCAGCTAACGTTCACCTAAAGGTGCGCAATCGTTCATTGACCACTGCCACTCTTACTAGTTGGACCGTAGTTAGCTGTGATGATTTCCGCGCCGTCAGAGGGGTGCGGAGGAGATTTCCAAGGAGAGGACGCCACCGTGCGCAAGGTTTTTCAGGAGGAGCTCATCCAGGTCGGTGAGGACCTCATCGAGATCTCAAAGCTGGTCACTGAGGCGATCCAGAACGCGACCACCGCCTTCGAAGGCGCCGACGTCGATCTTGCCCAGGATGTCATTGCCGCCGACGCGCGGATCGACTTCCTGCAGAACGGCCTCGACGAGCGCGCCATCGACATCCTGGCCCTCCAGGGCCCTGTGGCAAGCGATCTCCGGATGATCGTCGGCTCCCTGCGGATGAGCGCATCCCTGGAGCGCATGGGTGACCTCGCCCGGCACGTGGCCCAGCTGGCCCGTTTGCGCTACCCGGCCACGGTCATCCCCGAGCAGCTGACGGCGACATTCAAGGACATGGCGCGCCTCGACCTCGAAATCATCCAGAAGGTGACGCTGCTCCTGGAGTCCCGCGACCTCGAAGTTGCCCGCGACATCCTCAAGCTCAACATCCGCGTGGACGATCTGCACTTGAGCGTCTTCAGGGCAATCGCTGATCCTGCCTGGGCCGAGACTGCAGCCACCACGGTGGATGTGGCCCTCGCCAGCCGCTACTTCGAGCGTTTCGCCGACCACGGCGTCTCCGTTGCCCGCAAGGTGACCTACCTGGTCACCGGTGAATGGCAGCCTGAAGGCTTCTAGCCAGTCTTAGCAAACAACGACGGCGGCCGGCCCACCTCGCAAGGTGGGCCGGCCGCCGTCGTTCTCTCAAAAACTACTTCTTGCCCTGGGCAGCTACAGCCTTGATGGACTCTGCCGCGGCCTCGGGGTCGAGATAGGTTCCGCCGGGGTTGATCGGCTGGAAGTTCTCGTCCAGGTCGTAGACCAGCGGGATGCCGGTGGGGATGTTGAGGCCCGCGATGTCTTCGTCGCTGATGCCGTCGAGGTGTTTGACGAGCGCGCGCAGGGAATTGCCGTGAGCCGTGACCAGGACGGTCTTGCCCGACTTGAGGTCTTCCTTGATGTCGGATTCCCAGTACGGCAGGAGACGCACGAGGACGTCCTTGAGGCATTCGGTGCGCGGGAGGGCATCGCCGAGATCCGCGTAACGGGGATCGTGTGCCTGGGAGAACTCGCTGTCGTCGGAGAGCGGGGGCGGCGGGGTGTCGTAGCTGCGGCGCCATTCCATGAACTGCTCTTCACCGAACTCAGCGAGGGTCTGGGCCTTGTCCTTGCCCTGCAAGGCGCCGTAGTGGCGCTCGTTGAGGCGCCAGTCACGCTTGACCGGGATCCAGCCGCGATCGGCCTTGTCCAAGGCGATGTTCGCGGTGTTGATGGCCCGCTTGAGCAGGGACGTGTACAGGATGTCCGGGAGAATGTTGTTCTCGACCAGAAGCTCTCCGCCGCGGGCTGCTTCCTCGCGGCCTTGGTCGTTCAGGTCGACGTCCACCCAGCCGGTGAACAGGTTCTTGGCGTTCCAGTCGCTGTGGCCGTGGCGCAGCAGAATCAGCTTGTAAGTCATGGTTTTCATCCTAAGCGATCAAGCCCTGCCGTTGCCGGGCGTTACGCCCTCCACAACGCGGGGTCACTTAGCGCCGGTGTTCGTCCGCCGGATGGGCCGTAAGTGACCCCGCGTTGGAGGATAAAGTGGGACGGTGGTGCGAAAAGCGGAGCGGGTGCAGGGAAGGCGCGGCAAACCCGTCGGAAACATCACCAGGGGCACCACCAATCCCAACCGCATGCGCCGTTTGGACCGCTGGTTGGCGGGCCCGCAGGGATGGCGGCTACGCTCCGCCGTCGACCCCTTGGTAGTGGACCTTGGCTACGGCGCTTCCCCGGCCACCGCCGTCGAACTCTTCGAAAGGCTGCAGGCCGTCCGCCCGGACGTCCGCGTGTGCGGGATCGAGATCGAACCCGAGCGAGTCAGTATCGCGAAGCCCTTGGAAAGGCCCGGGCTCAGCTTCCACGTGGGCGGTTTCGAGGTTCCTGTTCCGGGCAATCCAGTGTTGGTGCGCGCCTTCAACGTACTGCGGCAATACGAGGAGTCGGACGTGGCGGGGATCTGGGCGCTCGTGCAGTCGCGGTTGGCACCGCAGGGGTTGTTCATCGACGGTACGTGTGACGAAATCGGCCGCAGGGTGACGTGGGTTGCACTGGATCCGGACCGGCCGTTGAGCCTGAGCCTGTCCATGCGGTTCGGCGGCTTCGAACTGCCCTCTGACGTGGCCGAACGCCTGCCCAAGGCACTCATCCACCGTAATATCCCCGGCGAACGCATCCATGCTTTCCTGAATGCGTTGGACCAAGCCTGGCTGGAAGCCGCACCGCTTGCGTCCTTCGGCAGCAGGCAGCGGTGGACCGCCATGTGCCAATCAATGCGCGACGCCGGTTGGCCCCTTCAGGACGGACCCTCGCGCTGGCGCTTGGGGGAAGTTACGGTCGACTGGTCAGCGGTGGCCCCGGCTTAGTTGGCCGCGGGCAGGCCTGGGCCCACACCGGCGAGGGCCCCGGCCTGAGCTTGCGAAGGCTGGGAGCCGGTGGGGATCACCAGGGACCGTACGGCCCTTGGTTGCGGCCGCTGTTGCCGATTTCCTTCACCGCGGGACGGACGTCCGCCAAATAGACGCACGCCGCGGTGACAGCCGCGATGCCGAAGAAGCCGAAGCCACTGCCGCCACCGAGCAGGGAAAGCCCGCCGATCACCGCTGCGATCCCGGTCAGGGCAAGCCAGAAAGTCTTGGTGCGCTTGGACGCGGCCTCAAAGGACGAGGGTTTGTGGCGCAGGCAATCGACCAGCGCCCACAGCTCCAAAGCGAAGGCGACCAGTCCCAGAATGAACCAAATCCCATTCTGGATGTTTGAAATCAAAATTTTTCCGTCCACGCCCACAAGCCTAGCGGTCAAGCGACTTGAACGCTTGCTCCAAATCCGCCCAGAGGTCTTCGACGTTCTCGATTCCGACGCTCATCCTGACCAGGTTGTCCGGCACGCTGAGCGGCTCGGCGGTGTGCCGGCGTCGGCGTTCGATGAGGGATTCGACGCCGCCCAGCGACGTCGCCGGGATCCACAACTGCAATGCACGAACCAACTGATCTGCCGCGTCGGCACCGCTGCGGGTCCCGTCTCCGGCGAGCTGGATGCAGAGGATCGAGCCGAAGCCCTTCATTTGGGACTTGGCCCGCTCATGGCCGGGATCGGTGGGCAGGCCCGGGAAACGGATCGACTCGACGCGGGGGTGGGTACTCAGCCGCTCGGCCAGGGTTGCGGCAGAAGATTGCGAGCGCTCGATCCGGAGTGCCAGCGTGCGCAGTCCGCGGAGCGCGAGCCAGGCCTCGAACGGGCCCGCGATGCCGCCGTGGATGATGCGGTGGTGCAGGAGTTCCCCGCGCAGCCCGGCGTTGGATGTCACCAAGGCGCCGAGTACGACGTCGGAGTGGCCGGCCAGGTATTTGGTCACCGAATGGAGCACGACGTCGGAGCCCAGGCTGAGGGGCTGCTGGACCAACGGCGTGGAGAAGGTGTTGTCCGTGACCACGATGGCGCCGGCCTCATGGGCCGCGGTGGCCAGGGCCCGGACGTCGGCGATGCCGAGCATGGGGTTGGTGGGGCTTTCGATCCACAGCATGCTGGCGGGCTTTCCATCCGCGGGGGCGAGC
This sequence comes from Arthrobacter sp. FW306-1B-G06A, assembly GCF_058781765.1. NCBI lineage: Bacteria > Bacillati > Actinomycetota > Actinomycetes > Micrococcales > Micrococcaceae > Arthrobacter > Arthrobacter sp. FW306-1B-G06A. Next base: position 16,275 of record NZ_JBYSXB010000030.1, read on the forward strand.
TGCGCCTTGACAGCGTCGGTGTCCGCGATGTCGACGGTCCGCAATTCAAGGATGCCCTTGGCCGCGAGTTCGGTGGCCATGACGAGCGATCCTGCGTAGCTGTGCGTCGGCATGACGAGGACTCCCCCGGCCGGCACGAGCGACAACGCGGAACTCACTGCTGCCAGGCCCGAGGCATACAGCAGGCCGGGCAGCTCGGCTCCTTCCAGCTGGGCCAGCGCTTCCTCGAACGGATCCCACGTGGGGTTGGCATAGCGTCCGTAGCCGCGGTCGCCGTCGCTCAGTGCTCCCGTGCCGAAATACGTGGAGGACAGAACGATGGGCGGGTTGACGGGCTGGTCATGGCTTCGTTCGGGACGGCCTGCCGCCACCACCACAGTGTCAGGGGACAGATCTGCGGCATGTTCTCGGGAAAGACTCATTGCCCCAGCCTACGGCGCGGGGAGCGGGCGCTGGAAAGCTGTTACGGCTTCGTCTCGCCCAGCGGTAGGGTGCGTCGCGCCCGGGCGGGCGAGCGCCGTCGTCGGGCACTGTCAGAGTTCCTCTGTACGCTTAGATCCGTGACTACGCAGCGCCTCAAGCAGGACCAGAGCCCCATGCCGGACCAGCGCCCCGGACTCTTCATCGCTTTCGAAGGCGGGGACGGGGCCGGCAAGTCCACGCAGGCCGCCCGCCTGGCTGAGTCGCTCGAGTCCCTTGGCTTTTCCGTGCTGCGCACCCGGGAGCCCGGAGGCACGCCGATCGGTGAGAAGCTGCGTTCCCTCGTGCTGGACCACGGCCACGGCACTATTGATCCCCGGACCGAGGCCCTGATGTTCGCAGCCTCCCGGGCCGCCCACGCAAGCCAGGTCATCCGCCCGGCGTTGGCACAAGGCGCAGTGGTGATCACGGACCGCTATATAGACTCCTCCGTCGCTTACCAGGGCGCCGGCAGGGATCTCGGAACCGTCGACGTCAGGCGGCTCAACGAATGGGCCACCGAAGGACTCGAGCCGGACCTGACGGTCCTCCTCGACGTCCACCCGGGCGATGGCCGGGACCGCAGAACTGCCGGAGACGCTGCCGAGGACCGGCTCGAGTCGGAACCGGACGATTTCCACGCCCGCATCCGTGCCGCTTTCCTGGAACTGGCACAGGCGCGCCCGGAGACGTACCTCGTGCTGCCCGCCAAGGATGCCGTCGAGGACCTCGCCGCGCAGATCCTCCGGCGCGTGCAGGACTTACTTGGGAGCCGCACATGAGCGTCTGGGACGAGCTCCAGGGCCAAGCGCCCGTCGTCGCGCAATTGCGCGCGGCTGCCCAAGGCGAAGGCCTCACGCACGCGTGGTTGTTCACCGGACCGCCGGGTTCGGGCCGTTCCAACGCGGCCAAGGCGTTCGCGGCGGCATTGAACTGTGAGCAGGACGACGTCGCCCTTCGAGGCTGCGGCGAATGCGCATCGTGCCGGACCATCCTCGGCGAGACCCACTCCGACGTGACCTTTGTCCGCACGGAGAAGGTCACCATCACCATCGAAGAAGCCCGCCAGCTGGTGTCCAAGGCCGGCGACCGGCCGGCGTCGGGCCGCTGGCGCATCATTGTGGTGGAGGACGCGGACCGTATGGCCGAGCGCACCACCAACGTACTGCTTAAGGCCATCGAGGAACCCACACCCCGGACCATCTGGATGCTGTGCGCACCGTCGCCCGCGGATGTGCTGGTCACCATCCGCTCGCGTTGCCGTCCCGTGAGCCTTCGGATTCCGCCGGCTGCCGACGTCGCCGCCCTGCTGGTAAGGCGCGACGGCGTCGACCCCGCCATCGCTGACCGGGCCGCCCGCGCTGCCCAAAGCCACATCGGCATTGCGCGTCGGTTGGCCCGCGATCCGGAGGCCAGGGAACGCCGGATGGAGACTGTCCGTTTCCCGCTGGGCCTGAGGGGCGTCACTGCCGCCGTGATGATGGCCGAAAAGCTGGTCAAGATCGCGACCGATGAGGCCAACAGCTCCAACGACGAACGCGACGCCGCCGAGAAGGTTGCCCTGCTCGCGAGCTTGGGCGCTCCGGAGTCGGGCACGCTGCCGCCGTCGATGCGAAGCCAGGTGAGGCAACTTGAGGACGACCAGAAACGGCGGGCCAAGCGCTCCATCACTGATTCCCTCGACCGCACGCTGACTGATCTGCTGTCCTTCTATCGGGACGTCCTGGTCATCCAACTGGGGAACGCCGTGGAGTTGGTCAACGTTGAACTCAGGAGTGAACTGGGGGCCTATGCGGCAGGCTCCACGCCTGAAATCACCTTGGCGCGCATGGATGCCATCAACAAGGCGCGCGTGCGGATCACCACCACCAACGTGGCACCGCTGCTGGCCGTCGAGTCCATGGCGAGCAGCCTGATTCAGCAATAGCCGGATAGTTTAGAAGTACAGCACGCTTCCCCAGCCTGAGGAGAAACGCATGACCCCCGCACGACGCCGGCCCGCCGGGTCCAGTTCCAGGACACGGTTCCCCTCACTGCGGCGGGTGGCAGCGGCAGTCGCTGCCACGGTCTCCGCGAGCCTGCTGCTGAGCGGCTGCGTTTTCTCGGTACCGGCGCCCAACGATGGTGCCGGCAACGGGTCCGGCAACGTCAGCACCCCGGATGCGTCCATCGCCGCCGCGGCGCCGGCAGGACTGGAGAGTTTCTACTCCCAAAGAGTGAACTGGACGTCCTGTGAGCAGGGATTCCAGTGCGCCAACATCAAAGTGCCGGTGGACTATGCCAAACCCGATGGTGACAGCATCTCCATCGCGGCCATCCGGCTCCAGAGCCAAGGCACAAAGAAGGGTTCACTCCTGGTGAATCCCGGTGGCCCCGGCGCTTCGGGCTATGACTTCGTCAGGGACGCGGCGAAAACCCACTTCACCAGCAAGCTGCGGTCCAGCTTCGACCTGGTGGGCTTCGATCCCCGCGGCGTCAAGCGGTCGGCGCCGGTGACGTGCCTCAGCGATGCCGAGCGGGACGCTTCCCGCGAGAAGGTCTACAACTACGAAACCGACCAGGGCATCGCCGCGGCGTTGGCCGACACCAAGGCCATCAATACCAAGTGCGTGGAAAAATCCGGGCCCGCCCTGCCGCACATTGACACTGCCAGCTCCGCCAAGGACATGGACATCCTCCGTGCAGTGCTGAACGACGCAAAACTCAACTACCTGGGCTTCTCCTACGGAACGTCGCTCGGCGCCACCTATGCGTCCTTGTTCCCGAACAACGTCGGCAGGCTCGTTTTGGATGGCGCTGTGGATCCGGCCCTCACCAACGAGGACCTCACTGCGGGGCAGGCCGAGGCGTTCGAAAAGGAGCTCCGCACTTATGTGGCGGATTGCCAGGCAAGATCCGGATGCCCGATGACCGGCAGCGTCGATAATGGCGTGCAGCAGATCCAGGACCTCATTGCCGATGTCGAGCAGAATCCCAAGCGCGCAAAGGACGGGCGGCTGGTCACCGGGGCGACGTTCGTCAGCGGTATTTTCACCCCGCTCTACGACAACGAATCGTGGCCCGTCCTGACCCAGGCCCTGGTGGCCGCGTTCAAGGGCGACGTGTCGCTCATGCTTCGGATTGCCGACTTCGGCGCAGACCGGGACCCGAACGGCACCTACACTTCGAACACCCAGTTCGGGTTCAACGCCATCAACTGCCTTGACTACCCCATGGTCACGGACACGGCCGGGATGCGTTCCGAGGAAGCCCGGCTGAAGCAGCTCTCCCCCACCTTCGGCTACTACTTCGCTTACGGCGGCATCAACTGCAAGGACTGGCCCTACAAGCCCGTGCACACACCTGCTCCTGTGAAGTACACGGGCTCGGCGCCGGTTGTGGTTATTGGCACCACCGGGGACCCGGCGACACCTGTTGCCTGGGCTGGTTCCCTGCGGAAACAACTCGGCAATGCTTCCCTCGTGACGTGGAAGGGCGAAGGCCACACCGCCTACGGCCGCTCCAACCAGTGCGTTTCCGACGCCGTGGACAACTACTTCGTGAATGGAACGGCGCCTTCAGACGGGACTATGTGCTGAGCTTGTTCGCAAACTTGAGGCGCCCGCGCTAGAGCCGTGCCGCGCGGGGCTCAAGCAATGCGGGAAGGTCCTTGACCGAAGGCACGACGGCGGTGGCGCCGGCCGCGCGCAAAGCCGCCTCGGAGTGGAAGCCAGTGAGCACGCCCACCACGGCGGAGGCGCCGGAGCGAAGGCCGGACAACATATCCGAGCTCGTGTCCCCCACCACGACGACCTCGCGGACATCATCCAGGTCAAGGGCCAAGACTGCCGTGAGAATCATGTCTGGGTAAGGGCGCCCGCGGCCGGCGTCGGCCGGGCACAGGCTGAGATCGGCCTTCCCCATCCAGCCCAGGGACTCGAGCACCATGTTCTGGGTGTGCCGGCCGAAGCCCGTAGCCAGGCAAACTTTCACGCCGGAGTCTCGCAACCAGTCGATGGTTTCCTCAGCACCTGGAATAGCCCGGACGCCACCGTCGGCAATCAGATCGTCGTAGGCGCGTTCGAAGGCCTTGTTGGCGCTCTCAGCTCGTTGTGCTTCTTCAAAAAGGTGGCTGAAGACGGTCAGCTTGGAAAAGCCCATGGTGTCCCGGGCGTAGCCGAGCATGCTTTCGAAACGGGGCGAACCAGGCTCGACGCCGGTCTCCTGCAGGGCGAGGGACATCGCCCGCTCGGTACGGCCATCGTCGGTAATCGTGGTGCCCACCATATCCAAGACAGCAAGCCGCAGCCGCTCCGCACGGTGCGCCCCGGCGTCGTCCGCGTTGATCCTCTTGCTGCTGTCCATGCTCATGGCGCCCCTTCGCTGGTTGATGACCGAAATCGTGCGGCCACGTTAGTCCGCCCAGCTTGCCCCCGGTCCGCTACGGCGGCCTGAACCCGGCGCGACGAGCGGGTGAATTCCGCAACAACGGCGCCAAGGGAGCTCCGCGCCGGGCTGTTTTGACCCGGACGAGGTGACTCTATTACAGTTGTATCTTGCGTGATTCAGCCGGTACCCGGACGATAACGCGGTGCTTCCTTAGCTCAGTCGGTAGAGCGTTTCACTCGTAATGAAAAGGTCATCAGTTCGATTCTGATAGGAAGCTCGAGAAGCCCCGCCAATCCATTGGAATGGTGGGGCTTATTTTTTGCTCCGAGGTCCGGGCTCCACTTTTGACTCTGTTGCTGGACTCGTAGCAGCGACCCGACCCCGATCATTGAGTGCTTGGCAACAGAAGACAGGGAACCGTGATAATCGGTGACGAGTATCATGCCCAGAAGGAGCGCGGCAAGGCCAATCAACCCGAAGGTGTACGGGAAGACTGCTTTCGCTACGCCGCCCGGCAGCGCAAGTGGACCCAGGACGGTGACCAGAACGGCGCCGACACACGTCGCCCACGCCACACGCAGCGGCAACGGGAGCGACCCCAGTTTCCTTGAGACTTCTCCCCAATGCCACCCCTCCGCTGATTGCCCTTGCCCAAAGAGTAAGGGCTACCGTCCTGCCGCGACAGAGGTCCGACCGGACCACCCCTTTTATGAGGGACGGTGCCATGCGGGCGCCCCCGAGGTCTTGTCTGCATACCGTTGCCACCACCGAGAACCTTGACCAGCGACGTTCCGTGGCAGACGATATTCGAATCGTGCTGCGTTGGCGCTCACTCCCGAGCTGCTCCAAGTGGCAGCTATCAGGGGGACAGCATGGCAAACGTGACAGTCGATCCGGACATTTTTGAAAGTCAGGGCGAGCGGTCTGAGGGGATCTTCGATGGCTGGGAGGGGCCTTCACCGTTCTTCCTGGTCATTTCGGACGAAACGGACAAAGCGGCGGAGGCACTCCATGTTGCGATAGGACGATGCATGCGTGTTGACGGCAATGGCAACGAGCTGACCGCCGCCGAGATGGCAAGCACCGGGGAATACACCGCAAATTACTGCTCCCCGGTCTACCTCACAGACACAGGCCTGATGGCGTACTTGGACACAAACGGTGAGCTACCGCGGGCCATGGCCGACACAATGCTCCGCATCCTCGTGGAGGAAGTCGAGGCACGCGACATTACCGCCCATCTGACTACTCCGCCGCGAGGCTCCGAGTCAACGGCAGGGTGCACAGAATGGGAAGACTCTGAGGCGGGAATGGCAAGACTGGCTTTCGAAATAGCCAACCTTGACCCGGAATGGCCATAAGGCCAATGTGGCGGCTACGTCGTCCGGGCTGGGAGCAATCATCAATCATGTCCAAGCGCCGAATGCACGGTACGTGGGTGTTGTACTTGTTGCCGCCTTTCGCCGTCGTGAGCGGGAGAGACAGCCCGGCGGGTGGGTCTAATGTCCACTTCGGAGAGGTCCCGCAGGACCGGCAGGGCCGCTGACGTGACCAGAAGAGCGCAGGGGCCGACGACCAGCAGAAACACGTGGCAAGCCGTGTACTCGATGTTCGGTCCGATGGCGGTCGCCAACTTCACGATGCTCCTCGTCATCGTCCTGTTCGTTGTGTTTCAACCCAAAGCCAGCGATCCGAGTACGTATTGGGCCATCGCATTGATGGCGGTCTTGATGCTTATCGCGGGAGTCCTGATGGTGAAGGGAATGCTCCGACTCAGGCTCGTCCGCAAATCGCACAAGGAGGACCGGCGACGCATCGCCGCGGGCCTTACGTTGGAACCCGAACGCGACGATGACTGAAACCCCGGGTGACCGAATGACTTACGTTTTCAGAGGTGGCTTATCGAACTCCGGGCGGTTCAGGATCAAAGGACCGTGGGTGATACTCACCATGAGCGCCTCGCAGCTTGAGTTCCGCCCCCGATGCCGGTGGTGGGCGCGCCACTTCGGCCCTTGGCGGCTCGAGCGTTCGGCCGTCCGCGAGATCTATCCGGGGCGTCCGCATTTCATCTTCTCCTGGACTCCGGTGAACTTCCTCGCCAAGGAGAACATGCCGTGGATATTTATGGCCGAATGGCCGGAGGGGGTCCTCGGAGCCGCGGAAGAGCTCGGCTACCCGGTTCGATACGAGGGAGCGCCCTGTAGTACATGCCGAACTTGGAGAAGCTCTGCAGGGTCGTGTAGCCATGCCGGTACTCCCTGCGGGCCTTGTAAATGGACACCGCGCCCGACACCGCCGCGGTGAGTCTCGCGAGCACGAAGATCCCGTAAAACACGAGGGCGACGTTCTTGACCCCGGCGCCATTGTTGCTGGCGATCGCAAACCCAACCATGAGTATGCCCGTGCCTAGGAAGGCCAGGAGACTTGTTGTGGAGGTCCGCTGCCAGGCTGCGGCGCTGAAACCCTTGAGCACGGGATACCGGACCGTCGGCTCCCACGGCGCGGTCGGGACCGCGCCGCCGCCCTGGTCCTTAATGGTGTGAAGCACGTGAGCCTCCTGGGGATTCCACCGGACCAAGTCGGCCTTTAGACTTCGTGAGCCGGTTCATCTGCCGCTTGGCCCCGGTGCCGGGTCTTTCTCTGGCCACGTCGTGTAGCCGAGTTTCCGCTCGGCGTAGTAGGGGCGGATCGCGAGGACAGCGATCACCATGGCCCCGGCGCACAGGGCGATGGCAAGCCAAAGGGGCACCAGCGGTATCCACGTCGGGAAGGCATAGTGGGTGGCGGCGTCGATCAGTGCCAGCGGTGCTCCAACCCCCAAGGCGGCCAGGATCCCTTTGATGAAAGGAACGGCCCGGATCAGCCACATTCCCGCCGGCGGCTGGACAGGCAGCGTGTCCCATTGGCTACGTGGAACGAACCTCACCTCGGCCATTCAAACCCTCCCCACAGGCAATCGACGCTTCGCTGTCACTGAACGTCATGCTACACAGAAACTGCCCATTCGTTTCGGCCCGTCAGCGCGGCGAGCAGGGGCGACGCCAAGGCAGGCATGACGCCAACATCCCGATGTTTAGTACCTTGTTGAGGCCCCGATAGAGGCTCAGAGCGGACACGGCGGAGGCCCGGCCAACAATTGCTTTCGGGGAAGGAGTCGAGAAGCTAATCTTGTCCAAGCCCCTATGCCTGAAGGTATCGGGGCTTGAGGGTAACGCAAATGCCGTGCATCGTCGGCCCGCGTTCACCTTGGCGATCTATTTGGGGGTTGGTTGCATTGAGGTTTCCGCGCGTTCTCATATCGCTGCTCGCCGGCATGATGATCCTGCCGATTTCCGGTTGCTTGAGCGCTTCAGTACCAAGTGCGGCACCGACAGACGCCTGGACGATCAGCCCCGGCCCCACATCCAGTGCGGCCCCTGCCCAGGTCTATTCACTGGCTCAACTGCGCGCAATGGTCGCAAGCGTCCGTGCTATCAACGGTGCCGCCGCCACGGTACTGGACGACGCCCAGCTCAAAAAGATCCAAGGCATCCAGTCGATGGGTTCATCCTTGCTGAGAACTGACCCCGATGAATGCCTCAGCCTGCTGCACGACGGAAGCCTCTCCGATGACCGGATACCGGCAGCAGCGGCCCTGATCGGGCCGCCCGCGAGCCAGTCAGCAATTACCGCATCCTCCGATGATTCCGGGCTGTTCTGGCAGGGCATCTACAGTCTCGAAAAGACCCGGACCCGCTGCTCACCATCAACCCTGACCCTCGACGGCCAGACCGCCAAGTACGAGCTTTCACCCGTCCTTGCAGACCTGCACGGGCAGAAATCAACAGCCAACGTCCAGACCATCACCGACCAAACGGGACCGCATTACACGCTGAGCATGGTGGCCATGAGCGGCACCCTGTTCGTCACCGGCAGCAAGAAAATCCCGGCCGCGCAGCCGACCGACGCCGAAATCAAAGAGCTGAGCGGCTACATCAACACCGTCATCGACGGAGCAGGCAAAGCTATCCCCTCGGCGCCGGCAACAGGCGTCGGCGCATAGACTGCGTGCGAGGCACAGCCGACCCGACAGAACCCGCCATCAACTCCGACGCCAACCGAAAACAGGGGACTAAATGAATAGAGAGTCCGAGGACCACACACCGGCCCAGCCAGACGAGACAATTCAAGGCGTCGCGCCCCTTTTGTCGACGGGGACAGATGGCAAGAACGGCCAACGTCAGTCAGGGCGTAGAAGAAGTACCTTGGTCTTCGGCATCGCCGGTCTGGCCGTCCTCTGCGGCGCCGGGGTCTGGGCACTGCTTCCCCAGGCGCTGAACGGCGGCCAGGATGCGGCGGCCGCCTCTACGACACAGGCTGCTCCCCCGCCCACCCCGACCGCACGGCCAACTCCAACTCCGCGTCTGACAGATTACACCGACCCGACCCACGGCTTCGAAGTGAAATTACTCAGCCCGCCCACCCACACCAAGGTCGCAATTCCCCTAACAGCCGATACGACAGCAACCGCGGACGTATTCACCGCCCAATACCACGGACAATCCGTTATCGCTGTCCCATTGCCGTGCATGAACCCTGCACACACGACCGAGATCCTGCAAGGCTTCATGGATTCAACCGTGAACGGTCAGGGAAAATCCACCTCAGCCCCGCCGGTCGTCGAAACCCGTGATTCGACAACGTTGCAGTCGTTTCCTGCGATCCTTGGCAAGTTCACGTACACCGACGCCGATGGCCGAAGACTGAACGCTCAAATCCTCACTGTCATGCACGGCTCAACCCTCATCCAGGCCCTCGCCATATCCGGCTCTTCCCCCGACGCCTTCCTTGATGCCGGACAAAAGGCCTTCATGGACTCACTCCACTTCCTGGACCGACCCGCACCCAGTGCACCGATGTGCGACCCCTCCTAACTCCCCGTGGCGGCCGGCCAAGGAGTCACTATGTCCGCCGTCTGGACAGCCTTCCGCCTGCATCGCCCCGTAGTGCGGCTGTAATCTTTTGCCACCTGGGGTGGGTCTATCCTGCATGCAGGAATGCAATGCATCGGCAAGTTGCCGGGATCTTGGGGGCGTCATCAAAACTATCCGGTTGATCAAGCGGCTTGCCACTGAGATGCCACAGCCCGCTCGCGCATTGTCATGGCTGATCCCTTCACTCTTCATCGCAGGCCTGCTGATCTATGTCCTCACACGACAGTTTTGGCCCTCACGCATCGCTATTGGCGCCGCTGGTGTGTTCCTTTTCGCATTTGGATTTTGCGTCTTCCGGGACATCAACGGTGCGGCAAGTTCATGGTCCCGCATGTACAAGGAGAGCCGGGGCCTCTCCCCTGAGCATTTCACTTTTGCCGACGTGCCGACACTCAAAGGCATGGGATTCATCTACATGGTCATGGCCGTGCTTTGGCTTTGCATGGCGGTCTTTGCAATGTAGACGTCGATGGCCGGACCCGTGCGGAACGTCATTCGTCATGCCTGCGCGCCACCCCAGCCCAGACACCTACTTCTATGTCAGGCTGTCGTCGTCCGGCTCCACCTCGAGGGCGATCGACTGGTCATGGCCGAGGTTGTTCAGAATCGTCAAGATGATTGCGGCGAGCAGAAGGACCGGTGGCCATTAACCGAGCGGGCTACCTGTGAACGAAATGAATGACGTGACGTCCGTCCGGCATCAGAGTAGGTAGTTCGCTTTCAAGGCTCCGACACACCCCTGGATTCCCGGCCTGCAGGCATGCTTCCACGCCATATCGTAGGCTCGCCTGACACCATTCCAGGAGAAAGAACAGACCTCATGAGCAGTGTTCCTCCACCTCCCGAAAAGCGCTGGCCGTCCGACGCCCCGCAGATACCTAATCCATACGCACCAGTCCAGCCATGCGCTCCGTTCAGCAAGGCGGCAATAGCGGGTTTCATCATCAGCTGCGTCGGGCTTTTCGTCTTTGCCATGGTGGGCCCGCTCGGGACCGCCATCTCAGGCCTTGGCTTCCGGCGGGCCAGAGAGCGTGGGTTGCGTGGTCGCGGGCTCGCCATCGCGGGCATGATCATCGGTGTCGCCGATTTTGCGTTCTATCTCATCGCCCGGTACCTCCTTCATCCGTGATGCACAGCTGGCCAGGTGGCCCTATTTGCCCGCACCCTGCCCGCAGGGTTTGTGTACCCGTGGCCAGTCCTTCGGCTGCATGAAGTCCACGAAGCTCTGTGAGGTCGCCGAAGGCGTTGAGACCCGGGGCGAGTAGGCCGCCCGGCGCGCCGGGCGCTGCGAAGTTCAGGCAACAGGATAGAAAAGATGGGCGGGAGTTACCGGCTTCCGCCCGTCGTCCCCTTTCCGGAGGACGGACTTCCGAGCCGCTGAACACTTGAGGGTCATGAACTTCCGCAATCGCCTCGCCCTGCCCGCCTCGTTCCTCTTTGCTGCATTGGCCCTCGCCGGATGTCAGCAGGGAACCCACCCCGCCGATGCGATGACCAAGGCCGCGTCGCCGGCCGTTCCCCAGGCAGTGGCGCCCGTTCCCGGGGGCGCCCCCTCGGGTGCAGCGGCTGCAGCCGTGAAGTCCATCCACTCCCCCGGCATGGTCGCTACCGACGAGCAGCTTGCTGCCGGACAGTGTTCCGCCAAAGTGGTCGACGCCGCCACGGGCGAGTACCTGCCGGACCCGGCCTGCACTCCCGGGGCAACAGATCCCGCGGTTACCCAAGAGAACCTCGATTCGACGATCTGCATGAGCGGCTATACGGCCACGGTGCGCCCGCCAGCTTCGAATACGGACAAGGTGAAGGCCGAGAGCCTGCGCGAATACGGCCAGACTGCCGCGAAGACCACGGAATACGACCATCTCATCAGCCTTGAGCTCGGCGGCACCAACTCCGTGTCGAATCTGTGGCCTGAGCCGAACAAGGCGAGCGCCACGGGCACCACGAACCCGAAAGACGCGGTGGAGAACACTCTGCACAAGGCCATCTGCACCCATAAGGTCACCCTGTCAGCTGCCCAGAATGCGATCGCCCACAACTGGGTCACCGCGGTCAAAGACCTCGGTTTGTAGCAGCGCGGACCGCTGCATTGACCATCCGGGATCTCTCAAAACCCGACGGCGGCCCTCATGCAATCCAGCCCCTCTTGCAAGGAGCAATCGACGCGTTCGGCAGCAAATGGGGGTCAAGGAGCGCATCGTAGGATAGAGCGTGCCTGTCCCGCTCCCCTACAAAGTGGGCTGGCACTTTCCTTGACCAACGAGGGAGAGCCCGGTGAGGTCGCCGGCGCCGAACGAAACCACTCCTGGGGTCTCCGAGGGATTCATGATCTGGCTAGGGTCGTTGACATGGTCCAGGCCAACCACGTGACCGAGCTCGTGCTCGATCACGGCCCTCACCTGTTCCGTTCCGAGTTCCACCGACATCCGTTGGAGTGCAGGGCCGTTCAGCTCCACCTGCCCGCTGACGTAGGTGAAGCCGGTATTCCCAAAGCTGACAGCTTCGCTGCCTCCCAGGCCCATGACAGTTTCCCCTTGCGCGGGATTCGTGAATTTCGGTTGTTCGGCGTGGGTCTCCCAGGCGATGAGCACCGGAGCCCAACGGTCCCCATACCGATCCTTCTGATATGACCGATGGCCCGCGGACGGAGCCTCTGCCGTGTCGCCGTCGTTGACGAAGGTCAGTCCAGTTGCGTGGGAGATCGCAGTGACAGCTTCCTGGATGAGCTCGGGGCCGACTGCCGGTGAGTTGTCGGGGCGGGTGACGTAATGGATCGCCCGGCACGGATCATAGGTGACCGGACTGCCGTCCTCACGCTTCTGCAGGAAGGCGTATGACTTGCTGGTCACGGTCAGCGGTGCAGGCTGACCAAGGGGGCCCGGGTTTTCCCCGATACCCGCCGGTGGATGATCCTTTGCCTGGAGCGCCGCGCCGGCTGCAGGCCCGCCGGGTGCCAAGGGCCCGATCGCACCCGGATTGGCGGCGCCGGTTAGTCCACCAAGTCCGTTCAGTCCGGGCACAAAGGGTCCCACGAAATAGAGCCCGGCCAGAAGCACAACCATCCCGGCGACGATCGAAACAGCTCTGGCAACCCGCCGCAGTTTCTTGGGTCGCGGGGTAGGATCAGCTGCTTCGCGCCAGGCAGTCGGCGTCGGCGTACCTTCTCCCAGCATTTCTTCGAGCTTCCACAGCGGAATACGTTCCGGCACTTTCCGTGGCCCAGATGCCGAGCCTCCGGTGACCTCCCCGAAGATGCCTTCGTTGTCCCTCGAATCCCCCATCGTCAGAGTTTATCCCCCGTCCCGAACAGACATCCCATATTCCGGGCCACATCAAGGGCCTTCGGAACAACGCGCGCTCTTAGGTCATCGGAAATACTCTGAATCCATCCTTGGACCGGCTCACGCCCCAGAGCAAGACGGACCCGTCGAGCCTTCGGACGGCGATGGACCGTTGGACGCTCAAGATGTCCACATCCTGCGGGTAGTCGCACTCGGTGTGCGCTGTGAACTCATCGGCGAATCTGCGGTTGAAGATGAGAGCAAGCCCCTTCCACTTCCGTTTCTCGTACGTGGACAACCCGAAAGAGAAAGCCACCGCGATTCCCGCGACGATGAACAGAGGCCATTTGGGAAGTTCAGCCGACCCGAACAAGGTGACACCCGACAGGATCCAGAACAGGAGGAAGAAAACTCCCGACATGATCCTGACGGCTCTGTATTTCCTCGCTTCGGGGAATGCAACAGTGAAGCCCGTGCGACGATCATCCATGAGGCGCCCCGATCCGCGTTGCAAAGTGCGTTTCTTGCTAGTGAACCAAGAATGTCGAACCGACGATAGAACCTGGCCTCATCCGGCGGGGTGCCTCCGGAGTGACGGCAACGTCGTCGAGTCCCCGGGGTGGTAGAGGCGCCTAGCCATCGGGAAGGCCGAATCGGATTTGAAATCCAAACCCGAAGCATGCTTAGTATGTAGTAACGGCCGTATCGATCGGCTGCCGAACCAGAGGAGGAAACACCATGGGACTAGGCGACAAGATTGAGAACGCTGCCGAGAAGGCTGGCGGCAAGGGCAAGGAAGCTGCCGGGAACGCCACAGGCGATGAAAACCTGAAGGCGGAGGGCAAGGCCGACCAAGCCAAGGGCGATTTGAAGCAGGCCGGCGAGAAGGTCAAGGACGCCTTCAAAAAGGACTGACCTGACCCGTAGAGCAAAGGGCGCATCCCAGCGGGGTGCGCCCTTCGCCGTGCCCGGTACTTGATTCCAGACGGGCTCCCGCGGGCAAACACTCCGCATACTTACTAATCATGGACGCCGGGCAACCTCACCGTTACTGTGATCACACCCGATGTTGCTCATCCGGGGACTGTGTCAATGGAGTCGCAGTGAAATCACATCTGGGGGATTTGATGACAACGCTGGTTCAGTCCGAGGGCGAATTACACCACGACGCAGAGGTCGACACCGTTTCCGGCGTGGACGGCGGTGGAGCGGGGTTCAGCCCAGAACATGAAAATGTCAGGATTGAGGACGCAGGTGAAGGGATCCTCAGGATCATCTTGCGCCCAGGAGGCCGAATCACCGCAGAAGACGGGGGTCTTGTCCAGGAGCGGTACCTGGCGCTGACGGGCGGAAGGGGCGCTGCGGTCCTACTTCAGGTCATCGGCGTCGAGTCTGTCAGCCGCGACGCCGTCCGATTCTTCAGCGAAGCGGCCACGATCACGGCCTTCGCGATTCTGGGTAGCACGCCGGTGGACCGTGTCATTGCCCACGGCAGGCACGGGCTCCCCGCACCGCAGTGCCCCACCCGGTATTTCTCCGATGAACAAGAAGCCTGGGGGTGGTTGCGCGAGCTGCGTCCTGATGCCGCAAAATCCGGCACCAGGACGTCTTCGAAGTACACCGCCCCAAGCCCTCCCCTCTGAACAACGCGGGGTCACTTACGGCCCATTTGGTGCCGCTGAATGGGCCGTAAGTGACCCCGCGTTGCGAGATCCCGCGTTGAGAACTGCGCGAGTTAAGAACTATGCGAAGTCCGAGACTGCCGGATCCGGTCCGATGCGGCCTTCGGCGCCTCGGTCCAGGCCGTTGATGGCCTCGATGTCGGCCTCATCCAAGGTGACGCCAAGGGCTGCGAAGTTCTCCTGGATCCGGGACTCGGTCACGGACTTGGGGATCACAACGTTGCCGATCGCGAGGTGCCAGGCGATAACCACCTGCGCCGGGGTGGCGCCGTGCTTGGCAGCAATCTGCGCGATGGTGGCGTTCTCAAGGAGCTCGCCACCCTGGCCAAGAGGCGACCAGGCCTGCGTCAAAATGCCCCGGGCAGCGGCGAACTCACGGAGTTCGGACTGGTTGAAGAACGGGTGGAGCTCGATCTGGTGGATCGCCGGAACCACGCCGGTCTCGTCGATCAGGCGCTTCAGGCCTTCCTTGCTGAAGTTGGAGACGCCGATGGACTTGATGCGTCCGCGCTTCTGGAGCTCGATGAGGGCCTTCCACGTGTCCACGAACTTGTCCTGCTTGGGCTGCATCCAGTGGATCAGGTACAGGTCAAGGGTTTCCAGGCCGAGGCGGTTCATGGACTCTTCGAAAGCCGCGAGCGTGGACTCGTAGCCCTGGTCCGCATTCCACAGCTTGGTGGTAATGAAGATTTCCTCGGTCTTGAGGCCGGCGGATGCGATGGCGCGCCCTACGCCTGCCTCGTTGCCGTAGATCTTGGCGGTATCGATGTGGCGGTAGCCGGCGTCGAACGCCCGACGCACTACCTTTTCGGCTACATCGTCCTCAACCTGCCACACCCCGTAGCCGAGCTGGGGGATGGAGTTGCCGTCGTTAAAAGTAAGGTTCGGTGACGAAGTCATGGCTTCCATCCTGCCAGCCGTGCACACGGGGTGGCTACGGATTCCAGCCCCTCTAAGCTAGGCGCTTAATAGTTGTTATGTGGGAATAGACGCGTCTGCACCTAATTCGCCGAACTCTATGAGCCGGCTTTGGTCCCCAGCAACCGTTCGGCTTCCTCGACGTGCTCGTAAACGGCTTCGGCGCGTCGCCGTACCGAAGCCGCACCCACAGGAACGGGCCCGACGGCGAGACGCAGCATCGCGGCCGCCTCCGCCGTCGTGGCAAGAGAGTTACCCGCTTTGGACAGCGCGCGATGGACACCTGCGAGCGATCCCGGAATATCCAGCCCGTCACTGGGCGAACGGAGCTGGGCCTCCACGCAGACCGCACGAACCCTGGACGACAAGTCCGCCAGTTCGTTGGCAATGGCTACGAGTTCGCCGTAGAGCTGCTCGTCTTCGACACCTTCCAGCACCTGGTGATAGCGATCAAGGCCGCGGTGAAAGCGGTCGTGGGCACGGCGCCACAATCCTTTGCCAAGTTCAGCGTCATCCTTCCGCCCCTGCCGGACGGCCCCAAAGAATCCCAAACCAGCGCTCAGAGGTACTGGCCCGGACCGTGGTCCGGATCTTCAACTCGAGCAGGTTTGCCTGGTTCCGCTTCTTTGCCGGGAAGGTGGGCACGCTGGGGCTCACCGTTCTCCCCGATAACGACTCCGGGAGCAATCATGGTTCCGGGCGGGAGCTGGCGAAGCTGCAGCTGGGCAACAGCGTGCTCCCGGGCTGCCTGCTGGGCGGCGATGGCGGTCTGGATTCCGTGGAACAAGCCCTCGAGCCAGCCGACAAGCTGCGCCTGCGCAATCCGGAGCTCAGCGTCGGAAGGGGTCGCATTTTCAGGGAAAGGGAGGCTGATACGTTCCAGCTCCTCCACTAGTTCCGGAGCGAGGCCCTCTTCCAGCTCTTTGATGGAGCGTTCGTGGATCGCGGCAAGGCGTCCGCGCGCTGCCTCGTCCAGGGGAGCGCTCTTCACTTCTTCGAGGAGCTGGCGGATCATGGTGCCGATCCGCATGACCTTGGCTGGTTCGTCGACGAGGTCCTGGAGGGTGCTGCCCTTCTTGGCGCCAGGCTTCCCGTCGGCCCTGGGGCCCGCTTCCGATGTGCTCTGTGCCGTGCCAGCGTCCAAGGTTGTGCCCTCCACCGGGATGTCGTCAAAACTCTCGCCACTGGGTTGAGTGTCGTCCTGATCGCTCATGCGTTCATACTCTCATGTGCCGCAACTCAGCCCAGCGCCTTGACCAGTATTTCGCCTTCGTCCTTAGCGAAACCACATTTTTCGTAGAAACCCGTTGCATAGAGGTTGGCCGGGACCCAGACTTCTTCCAGCCCGTGTTCCCGCATCCACTCCTCCATGACTGCCAGAAGGGACCGGCCGATACCGCGGCGGCGCCACTGCGCATGGGTCCCCATTTCCATGAGGAGCAGTTCCGCCCAGGGCCCGGCATTACGGCGGCGCTGAATGCAGCAGTGGAGGAATCCCACCATCCCCCCGCCGAGCTCAGCCAGCCAAAACAGCACGGCGGGGTCGCCCAGGAAGGAGCGGGCGCCGTCGTACGTCAACGCGCCCGACGGCGGGACTGAAGGATCTTCGTCGAACAAGTTATCCATCTCCGCCAGGCTGATCAGCGCGCCGGCGTCGTCGGGGCCAAGCAGCCGGATCCGGACGTCGGCATTCGTCAATGTTTCGATGTCAGCACCTCCCCTGCGGAGCAGTCTATGCGGTGGTTGTCCCGTTGCCGCGGACGATTCCGATCACGCCGTTGCTGGCGCCATTGGACTGCTGGACCAGCCTGGCTTCGCAAAGATCCAGCCAGCGGGCCTCCGCCTCGGCATGGAAGATCAGGGAGTCCAGGACAAGAAGCCTGGCGGTATCCGTCACTCTTTGATTGGCGGCCAGGTCCTTGCGATCCTGGGTGTACTCCTGCAGTTCCCGCAGGGATATCTCACGTTGGGCCTGGATGAGAGCGTGTGCGTCGGTCCCCGCCGTCGAGACGGCCAACGCCAGCTTGATGGCCAATTCGTTCCTCGGCGGCGCTCCACGATCCACCGCAGTTGAAAACCATCGGCGGATCTCCACAGTCCCCGCGTCGGTGATGCTGAAAAGCACGTGGCCTCGGCCGTCGTCGCCCTCTTTGCGGACCAAAGCGTCGCGCTCCAGCCGGTTCAACGTGGTGTACACCTGCCCGATGTTCAGCGGCCAGACGGATCCCGTGCGTTCCTCGAACGCCGCCCGCAATTGGTAGCCGTAGCGTGGTTGCTCCTGAAGCAATGCCAGGATGCTGTACCGGATGGACATCGCTCTCCTTCGTGCTGCCGGTTTTGCGGATGTCGCTAGAGCAGCAGAAGGACCTTGCCCATGTGCTCGCCGGAATCGAAGTACTCGTGGGCTTCGCGGACCTGCTCCAAAGGGAACGACTTGGCCACGAGCGGCTTGATCCGGCCGTCGGCCAGCATCGGCCAGACCGATTCGCGGACGGCGTTCATAATGACACCTTTTTCGGCGACCGGCCGCGGGCGCAGCGCTGTGCCGATGATCGCCGCACGTTTGCTGACCAGCTGGCCGAGGTTGAGTTCGCCCTTGACGCCACCCTGCAGCCCGATCACGACCAGCCTTCCGTAGTCCGCGAGTGCTTCCACGTTTTGCTGCAGGTATTTGGCACCGACGACGTCGAGAATCACGTCCGCGCCTTTGCCGCCGTTTTGTGCCTTGAGGCTTTCGGCGAAATCTTCTTCCGCGTAGTTGATGGCGATGTCGGCTCCGAGGAAGGCTTTCGCGGTTCCGACCTTTTCGGCCGTTCCGGCCGTCGTCGCGACCGTGGCGCCGTACGCTTTGGCGAGTTGGATGGCCATGGTGCCGATGCCGCCAGTGGCGCCGTGGATCAGTACCGTCTCACCCGCTTGCAGTTGTGCAGTCATGATGAGGTTCGAGTACACCGTGGCGGCTACCTCAGGCAAGGACGCGGCGGTGACCAGATCCACGCCGTCGGGCAATCGCAAGACCTGCTCCGCGGGGACAGCAACCTGCTGTGCATAGCCGCCACCCGAAAGCAGCGCCACTACCTTGTCACCCACGGAAAACGGTTTGCTCACCTCGGGCCCGAACGCTGCAATCCGGCCGGAGACTTCAAGGCCGGGAATGTCGGACGCTCCCGGTGGTGGCGGGTAGAAACCGCGGCGCTGCTGGACATCGGCCCTGTTGAGACCTGCGGCGACGACGTCGATGAGAACCTCGCCGGGGCCGGGAACCGGAGCAGGGACGTCGCGGATTTCCAGAACCTCGGGTCCGCCCGGTTCGGAGATGTAGACGGCTTTCATAGAGTGCTCCCCATCTTGCTCAGTGCAATTGGCCTTTCAGACACCTTAACCGCGTTAATCGCGGAGGCAGGTTTTTGGCACAGCCAACTCCCTATGAAACACTACTAGGCAGGGAAGGTTGTCCGAGCGGCCTAAGGAGCTGGTCTTGAAAACCAGTGTGCGGTAACCCCGCACCAAGGGTTCAAATCCCTTACCTTCCGCGTGGCGCGCTTTAAGGCGCGAACTGGCAGCAGATGCCCACAGAATTGCTTCTTGTGGGCATCTGCTGCTTTTTCGACGGCGCTAGCCAGTTCAGTAGCTGCGGTCCCCTAATCGGCGCTGCACGTCGAGCAGGAACTTGAGCCCGCCGTCAGACAGTTCCGAGTTCCGGAGACTCCAGCTGGCCGACTCCCGCAACGCCAGGCACCGGAGGGTCCGGCTGTTGTCCAGATCCAGGTGCCAGGCGTCATCCAAGGGAATCTCGGTGCCGCCAGGCATCCGGTAACCCTTTGCGTGGAGCGCCGACTGAATCACTTCCCGGCGCACGTTGTACGGGGGCGCCTCGCCGCTAACAGCCCAATGGACCAGCAGGCGCATGACCTCTTTGTCGACGCCGTGCTGCGGAAAGGCGAACCGCTCGGCCAGATAGTCCCACAGGGCTGCAGGATCCTGCACAGCGTGACGGCCAGCGGGGGTGAGGACCAGCCTTCCTTTGAACTTGCGTAACAGTTTCCAATCCTGCAGTTGTTCACGAAGGTCCAGGATCGGAACAACGTTGTTTTCATTTCGCCCCGGCATCGGCCACTCATCATCCCAGCCGAGCTGGGTCATGGCCCGTTTGACTATTGCGGGTTTGAGGTAGCCGGCGGATGTCAGTTCCAGCCCGTCCGGGTGTGCTGCATTTAGAAACCACGAAACCGGGCCAAGGACGGTCTCCCTGTCTTCCGGTGTAGTGTCGCCCGGCCAGATCCGTCGTGCCAGTTGGCGCAACTGCCCATTCACCGCGACGAGATCGAAGTCGGTGGGGTCGAAGTCGGCTGCCGGCTGATGGGTTACCAATTCGAGCCACTTCGCGCACTGGCCATGCTCGGAGTGGCCAGGGTTGCCAAGCACGGCCACCACATTCGCGTAGCCCGCTGCCCCGCCGGAGTCTTCCAGGGGTCCCCGCATCGCGCCATCGAGGCAGGCAACGGTGTTTTCAGGGAGAGTGGCCGGGCCCACGACCTCGATCTCGTGAATCCACGAATCACCAAAATCGTACTCGTACTCCAGCGGAGCTTTACCCGGCCGGGCCGGGTCAATGAGCTCAAGCAGCCCGACGTCGGCAGCAAGCTCGGCGCCGGGTTGCACGCCGTCGTCGTCGGTTCCGATGATGATCCGGCGGACGCCCTTACGATCGACACCGCTAACGCCGTAAAGGTGGCAATCCTTCCAACCGAATGCCGTCTGAATGCTTCCGTGCAGCACAGCGACGGTGGCCGACTCGGGGAGGACCACCCGCCTCCAAATGAGCGGATCAGTATCGCGAATTTCTATGCGGAGCTCGACGGCGGGAAACTGCTTGGGTGCGTCCATATCGGCCATTCTGCCAGTAGGGGCAGCGACGCCGGGACGCCCCTGATGCAGCCTAGACGGCTACTTCGACATATCCGTCCACCAAACGGGTGGCGTAGCTTGCAAGCCGCAGTTCGGGGTTGGTAAAGCATTCGCCGGTTTCCAGGTCGTACACCTCTTTGTGAAGCGGCGAGGCGATCGTGGGACGGCTGCCCCGGGAACCGACGATTCCCCGCGCCATGACGTTGGAGAGGGTTGCGGGGTCCTGCTGGGATACGGCCAGGACTTCATCCGGCGTGGTGCGGAAGAGCGCTACTTGCTTGCCTCCGACCAGGGCAGCTTCGCCCCAGGCCGGTTCCAGCTCGTCGATCGCGCAGACGCGGTGCCAGCCGGACGCGGTCGGTGCGCTCTGCTGTTGTTCCTTTTCACGATCCAGAATTACGGTCATTTCAGCCCCTATCGCTTAGCCTGCCGGTCCGGCGGATCCAATTCCGCCATCCGGCACGGGCCGTTTGCGGCCACAACTTCACGGTAGGCCCGCCATGTTTCGCCGGAATGCAATCAATGTGTCCTGCTCGTAAAGGAGACCTCACATAACCGCAATCCTCACCGTGATGCCGAAGTTAAGCCCCCGAAACAAAAGGGAAACTGACGCGAAACTGCGCGTCTTTAGTCTGAAGTGACAAGTCGCGGATGACGGTTCTGCGGCACATGCGAAAGGCCGCCAGTGACCGGACATACTTCCCCTTCAGAGAACCCGCGCCGCATTGTCGTCGCGGGCGGAGGCCCTGCGGCCCACCGTTTTGCCGATGCCATGCATACCCGCGGCCTCGAGGGCTGGCACGTCACGGTCCTGACCGAGGAAGCGCACCTTCCCTACGACCGGGTCACGCTGAGCAAGGCGCTCATCGAGGTGGACTACGACCTCACCCTCGGGCATGCATCGATGTGGGACCACGAAGCCCTGGACCTGCGGACTGGCGAGCGGGTAGTCAAGATCAACCCCGAAGCCAAGTCCGTGGAAACCGCCGCCGGCAACAGCTACGAATACGATGCACTCGTGGTCGCGACGGGTTCGAACGCCGCGCGCCTCCCGATCCCGGGCGCCGAACACACCCACGTCTACCGAACGCTGGAAGACGTCTGGGCCATCAACAAGGCGATCACCGAACTCACCGCGAAACTGGGACGCAGGATCAAAGCCGTCACAATCGGCGGCGGCCTCCTGGGCCTTGAATCGGCCGCCGGGACTGAGCGGCTTGGCGCCACCCCGATCGTCATCGACGGTGCGCCATGGCTGATGGCCACGCAGCTCGACGAAGGCGCTGGCCAGGCAATGGGCCGGCTCATCAAGGACAAAGGCTTCGAAATCCACGGCGGCGTGTTCCCCTCGGAAGTATTGTCCGACGACGGCCAGGTCACCGGCGTCCTCATGGCTGACGGCCGCATCATCGACGCCGACATCGTGATCGTCGCGATCGGGGTCAGGCCCCGCGACGAGCTCTTCCGTGCAGCGGAGGGTGAGGAGCAGGTCTTTACGATTGGCCCGCGCGGCGGTGTTGTCATTTCCGATGGTTGCGAAACCGAGATCCCGGGCATCTTCGCCATTGGTGAAGTCGCCAACTTCGATGGCATGTGCCTGGGGCTCGTGGCTCCGGCGAACACCATGGCTGAGATCGTGGCCGACCGGCTACACGGCGGCCAAGCGACGTTCCCGGGTTTCGACACCGCGACCAAGCTCAAGCTCTCCGGTGTGGACGTGGCCAGCTTCGGCGATGCGTTCGCCACAACCGAGCACTCCCTGGAGATCGTGTACGCCGACCCCGCCCGCGGCGTCTACCAGAAGATCGTCACCACCGACGATGCCAAGACCCTCCTCGGCGGGATCTTCGTCGGCGACGCCACCCCGTACATGAGCCTGCGCCCCCTGCTGGGCCGGGAACTGCCCGCCGAACCCGGCGCCTACCTCACCGCGGCCGGCGGCGGGGACGCCCCCGAGACCGAACTCCCGGATGACGCGATCCTGTGCTCCTGCAACAACGTGGCCGCAGGATCTATCCGGGACGCCGTCAACGCGTGCGGGACATGCGAAGGCAAGGAGCCGGTCCACGACGTGCCAGGCCTCAAGGCCTGCACCCGGGCCGGCACCCAGTGCGGTTCGTGCGTGCCGATGCTCAAGAAGCTCCTCGAAGGGGAACTAAAGAAGTCCGGCATCGAAGTCTCCAAGGCCCTGTGCGAGCACTTCGAGCTCTCCCGGCAGGAGCTCTTCGACGCCATCCGCGTGCTGGAGCTGACCTCCTTCGAGGACATCCTGGCCAAATACGGCACCGGCGCGGGCTGCGACATCTGCAAGCCCACCATCGCGTCCATCCTGGCCTCCCAGCATTCCGCGTACGTGCTCGACGCCGGCCGCGGCACCTTGCAGGACACCAACGACCGCGCACTGGCCAACATGCAAAAGGACGGCACCTACTCGGTGGTCCCCCGCATCCCGGGCGGGGAGATTACACCGGACAAGCTCGTGGTCATCGGGACGATCGCCAAGAAGTACGGCCTCTACACGAAGATCACCGGTGGGCAGCGGATCGACATGTTCGGGGCCCGCCTCGAACAGCTCCCGGAGATCTGGGGCGAGCTCATTGACGCAGGCATGGAATCCGGCCAGGCTTACGGCAAGAGCCTGCGCACCGTGAAATCCTGCGTGGGCTCCACGTGGTGCCGCTTCGGTGTGCTCGACTCTGTTTCCATGGCCATCAACCTCGAGCTGCGCTATCGGGGACTGCGCAGCCCGCACAAACTCAAAATGGGCGTGTCCGGCTGCGCCCGCGAATGCGCCGAAGCCCGTGGCAAGGACGTCGGCGTGATCGCGACTTCGGAAGGCTGGAACCTATACGTCGGCGGCAACGGCGGCGCGAACCCCGCCCACGCCCAGCTCCTTGCCGGCGGCTTGGACGACGAGACCCTGGTGAAGTACATCGACCGCTACTTCATGTACTACATCCGCACCGCCGACCGGCTTCAACGCACCGCCCGCTGGCAGGAAGAGCTCGACGGCGGCCTGGAGCACGTGCGCCAGGTGGTCGTCGAGGACTCGCTCGGCATCGCCGACGAGCTCGAGGCCGCCATGGCCAAGCACGTCGGGTCCTACGAGGACGAGTGGGCCGCGACCCTGAAGGACCCGGAACGGCTGCGCCGCTTCCGTTCCTTCGTCAACGCCCCCGAGCAGGAAGATGAGGCCATCGTCTTCGTCCCGGAACGCGGCCAGATCCGTCCGGCCACCAACGAAGAGAAGAGCGCCGTCTTGATTTCTTCCGCGAGCATCCCGGTCCGCGGAAGGGACTAAGGACGCACCTCGACGGCGAGCTACGGGGACGGGCGGGCTAAGGCGGCGGCGAGTGGTCGCCGCGGGCTCCGACCACGCCGCCTCGTAGCTCGCCGTCAGCGTTTTCCAGAAGCGCGCTCAAGCGCTCGACCTGCTCAGCCAGCCGGCGAATCTCCTGCTTCATGGGTTCCTCGGCGACTGTCGCGGCCGCCGCAGCTCCGGAAGAGACTTGTTCAACGAGCCAAGAGGCAACCGATGCGGTCACGACGCCCAGGACGGCGATTCCGCAAACCATCAAGCCGCCGGCAACGCAGCGTCCCACCACCGTCACCGGGTAGTGGTCCCCGTAGCCGACGGTGGTGATGGTGACCATCGCCCACCAGATGGCGTCGCCAAAGTTGGTGATGTTAGCGCCGGCGGCGTTCTCCTCCGCATCAAGCACGGCGAGCGCACCACAGTACGTCAGGAGGGCCGCGGACCCGAGGACGAAAGTGAGGATCCGGCCTCGCATGGCGTTCCCGGCTGTGCGATGAAGCAGCTTCAGGAGTGTCACGAGCCGCAACAACCTCAAGGGTCTGAGGACCGGTAGTGCCAGGATCAGCAATTCGTGCAGGTTCCGCACGAACCACTTGGCGCGCCGCCGCGCCAAGACGAGGCACATGGCGTAGTCCAGGGCAAACACCAGCCACGTGACCCAAATGATGGTGTCAACAACGGTGGATTGGGCCTCGCTGAGATTGGCGATCACCTGGAATGAATAGGCCACCAGGAACAGCACCGCTGCCGCCACCATGGGCCATTCGGAAACCTGCCGCCATCGTTCTTGGGTCATTGGTCGATATTAGCCACCTACCCTATTGACCGCGTTCACCTGCTGGCACCCGGCTGCCTCCCAGCAAACGTTCATCTCGCAGTAACCGGTACTGGCTAGGATCGAGCCCATGATTAATATGATCCAGGCCATCGTCATGGGCCTGCTGCAGGGAATCACCGAGCTCTTCCCGATTTCCAGCCTCGGCCACAGCGTCATCCTGCCCAAGCTCTTCGGTTGGGGCCTGGACCAGAAGGCGCCGGAATTCCTGAACTTCCTCATTGCCACCCACCTGGCTACAGCAATTGTGCTGTTCTTCTTCTTCCTCCGGGACTGGATTGAGATTGCCAAGGGCCTTGGCCGTTCCATCCGGGACAGGAAGATTGCTCCGTCAGACACGTATGCAAAGCTCGGCTGGCTCCTCGTGGTTGGAACCGTGCCTGCGGGAATCATCGGTTTGGTCCTGGAGAAGCCTATCCGGAACCTCTTCGGTTCCCCGCTGATCGCCGCGGCCTTCCTGGTGGTCAACGGTCTGGTCCTTTTCGGGGCCGAACGCTTGCGGACAAGGGACAGCCGCCGTGCCGCGGAGCAGCCGGCCACCGCAACGGCTTCCGACGCCGAAATCGCCACCCTGCCGTGGAAGCGCGCCTTGGCAATCGGAACGGCCCAGGCAGCCGCCCTGATCCCGGGCATCTCCCGCTCCGGTTCGTCCATGGCCGGCGGTTTGCTGTCCGGTCTGAACAACGAGAACGCCGCGCGCTTCAGCTTCCTGCTCGCCACGCCGATCATCGGCGCGGCCGCCGTGCTCAAGCTGCCTGACCTTTTCACTCCGGCCATGGCCGACGAGCGTGGCGTGTTCCTGGTGGGGGCGCTGTGCGCGGGTGTCGCCGCATGGTTCGCCACCAAGTTCCTGCTTCGCTTCTTCGAGACCCGGACCCTGACACCGTTTGCCATCTACTCGGTGGTCGGCGGAGCGATCTACTTCATTTTGATGCTCGTCATGGGCTAGGGTCCGCTAATGGCATCGAGCCAAGGCATTGAAACTGTCAGAGGCCCCGCATAGGGTTTTGTCTGTCTCCACCACCCACACATGAAACCGTGGAACAACCGCGGTAACGACACAGGAGAAAACATGCCCACGCCTGACATCACCCCCGGCTCACCTTGCTGGATCGACCTGATGACCTCGGACCCGGAGAAGGCAAAGTCCTTCTACAACACGCTCTTCGGCTGGACCTACGAGACCGGGGATCAGGAAAAGTACGGTGGCTACATCACCGCCTCGAAGGACGGCAAGATGGTGGCCGGGATCATGCAGAAGCAGGAAAACATGGGCCAGATGCCCGATGTCTGGTCCACTTACCTGCGGACTGACGACATCAAGGCCACCACCGAAGCAGCCCTCGCCAACGGCGGCCAGGTCTACATGGAACCCATGGAAGTTCCGGACCAGGGAACCATGGCCATGTACGCGGATTCCTCCGGAGCGGCCATCGGTGCCTGGCAGTTCGGCGAGATGAAGGGCTATCAGCTGGCTGCCGAAACAGGCGCACCGGCTTGGCACGAACTCTTCGCCAAGGAGTACGACTCGGCCGTTTCCTTCTACCAAAACGTCTTTGGTTGGGAAACCACCGTCGTGGGCGACACCCCGGAGTTCCGTTATACGACGCTCGGTGAGGGCGACAACTCCAAGGCAGGCATCATGGATGCCTCCGGTTTCCTCCCTGCCGAGGTGCCGTCCTACTGGGGCGTCTACTTCGCGGTGGACAAGGTCGATGACACCATCGAGCAGGCCGTCTCCCTGGGCGCCACCGTGGTCCAGGCGGCTGAGGACACCCCCTACGGCCGGATGGCCACCCTGACCGACCCGACGGGTGCGATCTTCAAACTCATCCAAAACCAGGCTGCATAAGCCCAACCGCCAGGCGCAGCCCGCTACCGCCAGAGAGCATGCTCTCCCCCGGTTCCGACGAGTGGACATATCAGGCTTATGTCCACTCGTCGGAACCGGCAGGGAGCATGCTCAGTCTTATTGGTGGAACATGCTCATTTTTGGAGCGGAAGGCCGAGCATGTCCCTGGCGATTTCGTCGGCGTCGCGGAGCGTCCGTTGGCCACTCCGATAGCCGCGACCATCGGAAGGCCGGGCCTCGGCGGCGATGGCCGTACCCCATTGCGTGGAAGAAAGCTGCAGGCCGAGGGCGTACATTCCCGGAGTCACGGAACCGTTGGCACCCACCACGCGGTACGGATGCGGCTGGACATCCAAGCCGGACGTCTGCACCGGCGTTCCCTCGGCAGTCATCATCACCTTGGGCCGCACCAATCCGTCGGCGAGCAACTGCCGCAGGAACGGAGAAACACTCACGCCTACCCGGTTCGCCGGGGACATGGCCTCAATAAGGATCCTGGCTTCCGCGGCGTCGTCGTGCACCCAAGCAGATACCGCCCGGAAGACGCGCTGGGAACGGTCGACGCTGAACCGCGGATCCGGGCCCACAAAACTCACGACGCCGGCACGCGCCAACGCGGCCAATTGTTCGGCGCGCAGCGCTGGAGGACCGCTCGCGAGCCCTTCAACGAAGGATTCGAACCAGCCGCGCAGCTCGCCCACCCACGATTCGTCAGTGATACCACCGTCGGCCACGGCGCTCTTCAGGATCGCCCGTCCGGTGTGCAACGCACCGATGGCCATCTTCACGGGATCCGACTCTCCCAGGGCGGAGCGGCGGGCGTCATCGTCCAGATAGTCCACGACGGCGGCGTCGAGTTCCTTCCTGGACGCGAAGGAATGCCCGGCCAAAGGCGCCGCGAGGCCCAGCAGGTCAAGGCGGCGCGACGCTGCAACATGGGTGGAGACCAACTCGGCGACATGGTTTTCCCAGCGCCCGGTGGCATGCGCGTGGGGCTGCAACAAGTCTTCGAGAGCGGCCAGGAATTCCGTCGCATCAGACACGGCCACGGGCTCGGCCACAACCAGCGTTGAGTAGTAGGCCCACAAGGCGTCGCGATGCAGGAGGGGCCAAAGGTCATGGTCGAAGCCAGGCTGGATACCGGCCGCGGCGAAGCGTTCCACCGCGCCCTCGGTCAGATACCGCAAGCGCACGGACTTGGGATAGTAACCGTCCAGCCCGGCCTTGGCCCGGTACGGAGTGCCGCGCCTGGATGCCGCAATGATCTTCGGTTCCTGGCCCGAAGGCAGGTACCTGAGCTTCCCATGGAGACCGCCTTCGGCCGGCACGAACTGTCCGCCGCGGCCTTCGGTCAGCTGGCCCATGACGTCGAAGAAATTCAGCCCCATGCCCCGGACCAGGACCGTCTCCCCCGCAGGGACCAACGCCCAGTCCACATCGGCCGGAGCGGCCGGCGGCACATATAGCAGCCCGAGCTCCGCTGCCACCTCCCTGAACGAACGCTGCTCCGGGTTGAGCCGGGACTCAAGGTGGCCCAGCGCGAGGACGAGGGAATCCACGGTGAGCCGAGCGCCGTCGTCGAGTTCGACGTCGAACCCTCCGCCCGCTGGCTTGCCCGGCGAACCGTCCGTCGGGCCTCCCGGCAGTGGATGCGCCGCCACGGCGTTGCTTCGGTGGAAGGCGATCTCCACTCCGGCCGGAACGCGGTCCAGCAGTTCCTCAAGAGTCGAACGGAGATACCGTCCGTAAAGGGCACGGCTGGGAAAGTCGTGGGAGGCGAGCACGGCGAGTTCGGCCCGTTCCTCGGAGCTCAGGCCTTGACCGCCGACGGACTGCTTCTCCGTCCGCCACTGCTCAAAAGAGCCCCCGGCGAGGGGCGGCGCGAGTTGCTCGTCCTCGGGAATCAGTGTGGGGTAGAAGGACTGCGTGTTCATGAGGTAGAGCCGGGACTGATCGGGCTGCCAGACGTGCCCGGGACCGGCCGGGTAGGGGTCCACGACGTCGATGTGCAGGGAGCGTGTGTGCGTTTCCGTCGCGGCCCAATTGGCGAGCAATCGCTCCAGCACACTGGTGCCGCGGGGACCTGCCCCGATCAGCCCAACCCGGATGTTCTGCGATTTACCCACGCCCAAGCCTAACTTCTTGTGACTTGCTTCCTGCTCAGACAGTCACTCTAGGATGAGGCATGACCACCACAGCAGCTGATCAAGCGCCCGCGCCCGACAACGAAACTGCCCAGGGTACCGCAATCGCCCCCGAACCTGTCGACGAGAATATCTGGCTCGAAGACATTCATGGCGAGGAACAGCTGGCCTGGGTGCGGGAGCAAAATGCCCGCACCGAAGACTTGCTCGACGACGCCGAATACACCGCGCTGGAAGCCGGAATCCTGGAGGTTCTGGACTCCACGGACAGGATCGCCATGGTCAACAAGCGCGGCGAGCACTACTACAACTTCTGGAAAGACCAGCAGAACCCCAAGGGCCTCTGGCGCCGGACCACGTGGGAAAGCTACCTCAGCGACGCCCCGGAATGGGACGTGCTGCTCGACATCGATGCGCTGGCCGCCGCCGAAGGCGAAGAATGGGTTTTCCACGGCGCCAACTTCCTGCGCCCGGCCAAAGGCGAACCGCACCGCCTCGCCATCGTCGCCCTCTCCCCCGACGGCGGCGACGCCAACCGCCACCGCGAGTTCGACGTCGAAACCCGCACCTTCGCGGACCCCGCCGCAGGCGGTTTCGACCTTTCGACCGCGAAGGGCAACGTGAGCTGGCTCGACGCCGACACCCTGCTGGTTGCCACGACCGCCGACGGAATGCCGAAAACCAGCTCGTCGTACGCGCGCACCGGTGTGAAGCTCCATCGTGGCCAATCCCTGGCCGAAGCCGAGCGGATCTTCGAGATCCCCGAAGACCACATGATGGCGCTCGTCGCCCGCGACTCCACCCCGGGCTTCGAACGCACTTTCGCGGTGGACTGGATCGACTTCTTCAACCGGACCACGTCCGTGCTGCGCGATGACGCGTGGCTGGCCATCGATGTGCCCACCGACGTGAACCTCAGTTCCCACCGCGAATGGCTCATGTTCCGTCCTCGGCAGGACTGGAACGTGGACGGAACCACCTATCCTTCCGGATCCCTTTTGGCCGCCGACTTTGAGGGCTACCTGTCCGGGACACGTGACTTCACGGTGCTTTTCACCCCGGATGAGCACACCTCCCTCCAGTCATGGAGTTGGACCCGGAACTACCTCCTCCTGAACCTGCTGCACGACGTCTCGTCCGAGATCAGGGTGCTCGACCCGGCCCGCAAGGACTCCACCGGCGGGTGGGCCTCGACTTTATTGGATGCGTGCCCGCCGCTCCACGATGTGAACGCCTACGCCGTCGACGACGAGGACGAAGCAGAAGGCGACGACGCCGGAAACGACTACTGGCTCGTCGCTACCGGCTTCACCACCCCCACGACGCTCATGCGCGGCACCCTGTCCCCGGGTGTGGCCAGTTACACGCTCGACGCAGGCCACGACGGCGGGGTGGCGAGCACGCACGCGGTAGTGAAGTCCTCGCCGTCGTTCTTCAACGAGGCGGACTACGAGGTCCAGCAGCACTTCGCCACCTCAGCGGACGGCACGCGCGTGCCCTATTTCCAGGTGGCGTCCAAAGGCCTGGACCTCGACGGCGAGAACCCAACGCAGCTATCTGGCTACGGCGGGTTCGAGGTCTCAAGGACCCCCGCCTACAGCGGAGCCATCGGGCGCGCCTGGCTGGAACGCCGGAGCGAAGGCATTGCGCCCGACGACGGTTCCGCACCGCATTCACGCGGCGGCGTCTACGTCGTAGCCAACATCCGCGGCGGCGGCGAGTACGGTCCGGCGTGGCACAGCGCTGCCTTGCAGGCGAATCGACACCGCGCGTTCGAGGACTTCGCCGCTGTGGCACGGCACCTCATTTCGCGGGGTGTCACCAGTCCGCGGAGGCTCGGCTGCGTGGGCGGCTCCAACGGCGGACTGCTGGTGGGCAACATGCTCACCCAGTACCCTGAGTTGTTCGGAGCCGTCTCCTGCGGTGTCCCCTTGCTGGACATGCGCCGTTACACCAAGCTTTCGGCCGGCTACTCTTGGATTGCCGAATACGGCGACCCCGACGTCCCGGAGCAGTGGGAGTACATCCGCACCTTCTCCCCGTACCACCTGCTGCGCGACGGAGTGGACTACCCGGAGACGTTCATCTGGACAGCCACCTCCGATGACCGGGTAGGCCCGGTCCAGGCACGGAAGATGGCCGCCCGGATGCAGGCAATGGGCATCCCGAACGTGTGGTTCCACGAAGCACTCGAAGGCGGTCACGCGGGAGCCTCGGACAACCGCCAGGCGGCCTCGCTCCAAGCCCGCAGCCAGCACTTCCTGTGGCGGGCGCTTGCGGGCAAGGACGGTTCACGGCACTAACGCCCTCAACGATGGAGCGCCCGACGGCGGCCCGCGTCGGGTCCGGCAGGCGGCGTGGCGGCGCCCGACGGCGGCCCGCGTCGGGTCCGGCAGGCGGTGGCGCGGCGCCCGACGGCGGCCCGCGTCCCCGTTTTGCACTGGGTGCCCAGTTCTGCGTATCCTTGGTTGGCTAGCAATAGCAACTGGAGACGTGCCAGAGCGGCCGAATGGGCTTCACTGCTAATGAAGTGTGGGGCACAACTCCACCGGGGGTTCAAATCCCCCCGTCTCCGCGTTTTGGCCCCGGTCCTTGGACCGGGGCCTTTTTGCGTTCCGGGGCCTTCAGCGTTCGGTTCTGGCGGGGAAGATTCATGTCTCCGACTCCTTGAATTCAGCTTGCGCCAATAGCCTCGTCCGGGTAACGGAGACCACCGACGAGGAGAGATTCATGCGTTCAATGACGAGATTCGCGATCGCGACGGTTGGGGCCGTCTTGCTGTCAACCACGTTGCTCACTCCGCCGGCACTGGCGGCCAATGACGGCAACACTTCAGGACAGAATGGCTCCAACGGCAACGGACACCAAGGCAATACCGAAGCCTTCAGCTTCGGCGTGATCGGCGATGTACCCTACGGTGCCGCTGAGATCCAAGCCTTCCCGTCCTACATCCAGGACCTCAACGCACACAAGGAACTGAGCTTTGTAGCACACGTGGGCGACATCAAGAACGGGTCATCCCAGTGCACGGACCAGTACTTCGAAGCCATCAAGAAGAACTTCGACAGCTTCACGGCTCCGCTCGTCTACACCCCGGGCGACAACGAGTGGACTGACTGCCACCGAACGAACAACGGCGCCTACAACCCCCTCGAAAGACTGGCCAAGGTTCGGGAAGTGTTCTTCCCGAAGCCAGGTGTCACGCTTGGTTCGCCGATGCAGGTGAAGTCACAGGCAAAGGAAGGCTTCCCGGAGAACGTCAGCTTCCGCAAGCATGAGGTCGCCTTCACTGCCGTCAACATTCCGGGCAGCGATAATTCGATGCTGCCTTGGACAGGACTTGGCCAGAGCCAGCCGACCGCCGCCCAAGTGGACGAGGTACAGCAGAGGACCGAAGCTGACATCCAGGAGTTGCGGGACACCTTCCGCAAGGCGCGGAACAACGGTGACCGGGCCGTCGTCGTGATGACGCAGGCGGACATGTTCGACCCGACAGTCGCAGCCCCTTCGCAGGCGGACTTTGGTGCTTTCAAGCCCCTGGTGCAGACCTTGATCGAGGAATCGAACTCGTTCGGCGGGCCGGTCTACCTGATCAACGGCGATAGCCACGTTTACAACCAAGACCACCCCCTTGCTGCCGGTTCCGCGTGGCTCTCCTTCTACGGGCAGGCCAGAGCAGCGAAGAACCTGACGCGAATCACCGTGGATGGATCCAACAATGCCAAGGACTGGCTCAAGGTCACGGTCAACCCCGAGGAAGCCACGAGCGTCATGTCGTTCGAGCGGGTCCCGTTCACGCACCCGGCTTCGTAGCTTTGCCCACAACACTGCGGCTGACTTCAGCTCCGGCGTGCCGGTGCAGCGTGAGGCTGTCCACTGTGCTCAAAAGCATCACAGCGGCCATGGCCAAGAAGGCGCCACGGTATGCCGAGGAAGGGCCATCGCCGAAGAGCGACACATGATCGAAGAGACGCAAGAAGAGCGCACCCACCGCAATACCCGCACCAGCGGCCAGTTGCACCAGGGTGGCTGACACTGCGTTGGCCGAAGGTAGCTCCCCTGGAACGATATCCGCATATTGCACGGAGGCGTACGCGGAAAATCCGATCGAACGGAAGGCCCCGCTGGCAAGCAGCAAGGCAAAAATCAGGGGCTCCGGAGTCCCTGCGTTGAGCGCTGCACAAGCGGCAAAGGTGACGGCCGAGGCGAAAGAGGCGAAGACCAACACCGGCTTGAAGCCGAATCGCCGAATGATGGGCGTCGTTGCGGGCTTGATGCCTATGTTGCCAATGAACACCGCTGCCACCATGGCACCGGATTTGAGTGGATCCCAGCCAAAGCCATCCTGGAACAACAGCGGCAGCAGAAAGGGCACCGAGCTGATGGTCAGGCGATAGACGAACCCTCCGGTTGACGTGGCCCGGAAAGTGCGCGTGGCGAAAACCCGGAGATCGAAGAGCGGAGCCCTGGCCTTGAGCATCCACCAGGCCGCTCCAGACAAAGCCAATGCTCCGGCCAGCAGCACTGCTGCCGGAACCGCGCCCGCGCCGTGACCGCCGACCCCTTCAAGACCCACCACAAGCGATCCGACGCCGAACGTGGTGAGCGTGAGGCCGAGCCAATCGAGCCGCCGGCCCGCATCGCCCCCCTTGCGCGGAACCAGCCTCAGGGCTGCAACGAACGCAGCAAGCCCCAACGGCACGTTGATGAGGAAGATCCAGTGCCAGGAAAGATACGTTGTGAAAGCTCCGCCAACGAGCGGCGCCAAAACGGGCGCCAGCAACCCTGGCCAGACAAGGAATGCCGTGGCGCGGAGAAGCTCCGACTTGGGCGTGCCCCGCAGCACCACGAGAGTGCCTACCGGCACCATCATGGCTCCGCCGGCCCCCTGTGCCACCCGGCTCAAGGTCAGCAGAGTGAGGTCCTGGCTGGCCGCGCACAGCACCGACGCCACCGTGAAGACGGCGATCGCCAGACAGAAGATCCGGCGTGCGCCAAATCGTTCTGCGAGCCAGCTACTGAGCGGAATTCCCATGGCCACAGTCACCAGGTAGGCGGTCATCGTGATGTTGACATCGGCCGAGACTACTTTGAAGTCGGCGGCGATGCTCGGCATGGCGGTTGTAAGGACTGTTCCGTCCAGGAACTCCATGAAGAAGGTGGCGGCAACCAGCAAGGCGAGCCGTGGCTGCCACTTGGATTCGGACAGGACGTCCGGGGCTGCGCCCGTCACGCCGCTTGGCCGAGGACAAGAGGCAACACCGATCCTGCTCCGGCTTGCCTGAGAGCGCGGCCGGCAACAGTCATGGTCCAGCGGCTGTCCGCAAGGTCATCGACCAGAAGGATGCCTTGGCCGCCGAGCGACGCAAGGTTCTGTCCAAGTTCCGAACCCACCACGAGGCGCTCCCAGACACCGGCCAGCCGGTAGGCGCTGTTGCCGCCGCGCCCGCCAGTTGGTCCGCCGTGCTGGAGTTCGAGGGCTCCCAAATAGGGCATCCGGCCGATTCCGGCTATGCCGCGGGCCAAGGACTCGACCAACGCCGGCTTATTCCTGGACGGGATGCTCACGACGGCTGCCGGACGCCCTTGGCCGCTCCACCCGGTGGATCGGCCGTCTCCGGCAGACCATTCGCGCAAAACCTGCACGCAAGCCTGCAACATGGCAGGTTCAACCTCGCGGTCAGCCGCACCGGCGGCAAAGAGCTCACGGAGGGCACCGCCCCAGCCGAGGTCGGTCAGGCGCGCCAACACGCGCCCTTCGGCCAGCAATTCCTCCGGTTTGATCTTGCCTTTCACCGCCACGCCCAGCCGGTCCATCCCGCTGGGCCATTGAAGCCGTGGCTCGAGCGCAAGGCCCGCCCGGCGAAGCGTCTGCCCGGCGGCGTCGGCGGCGGCTGCTGCCACGTCCGCCGGGAACCACCTGCCGGCGCAATTGTCGCAGCGGCCGCACGCACGCGCGGACTCGTCGTCCAGGACGGCGGTGATGTATTCCATGCGGCATCCGGCGGTGTCCTGGTAGATCACCATGGAATCCTGCTCGTCCACCCGGGCCTCGGCGATGCGGGCGTAGCGTTCGGCGTCATAGATCCACGGACGTCCCGTGGACTTCCAGCCACCGCCCACGCGCTCCACCGCTCCATCCACGGCCAGGACCTTCAGCAGGAGTTCCAAGGGAGTCCGGCGCAGGTCCACCCGCGCTTCGAGTGCCACGGTGGACAAGGCAGAGCCGGCTTCGGCCAAGACGGTAAGTACGGCGGCGGCCTTCTCCTCGGAGGGCATCGAAGCAGTGGCAAAGTACTGCCAGATCTCGCGGTCCTCGGATCCGGGAAGAAGGAGCACATCGGCGTTTGCGGCGCCACGACCGGCACGGCCGACCTGCTGGTAGTAGGCCACCGGCGATGAGGGGGCGCCAAGGTGGATGACGAATCCGAGATCCGGTTTGTCGAAGCCCATGCCGAGCGCCGAGGTGGCAACGAGCGCCTTCACCTGGTTGTCCTTGAGCAGTTGCTCGGCCCGTTCACGATCCGCGGGGTCCGTGCGCCCGGTGTAGGACAAAACGTTGTGGCCTGCCTCGGAGAGCAGCCGGGCGGTGTCTTCAGCGGCCGAAACGGTCAGGGTGTAGATGATTCCGCTGCCTGGCATGTCTGCCAGATGGGTCAGCAACCAGCCAAGGCGATCGCGCGAATCGGCGAGCTTCAAGACACCTAGCCGCAAGGACTCCCGGCCAAGCTGCCCGCGGATGGTCAGCACTCCGGCGCCGAGCTGCTCTTCGATGTCATGGACCACCCGGGAGTTTGCTGTGGCCGTGGTAGCCAGCACGGGAACACTCCCAGGCAGTTGCTCGATAAGATCGGAGATGCGCCGATAGTCGGGACGGAAATCGTGCCCCCAGTCCGAAATGCAGTGTGCCTCGTCAATCACCAGGAGGCCGGTGCGGCGGATGAGCTCGGGAAGCTGGTTCTCCCGGAACGAAGGATTGGTGAGCCGCTCCGGCGAAACCAGGAGAACGTCCACCTGGTCCGCGGCCAGTTGCTCCCGGACGTTGTCCCACTCAAGCTGATTGGCGGAATTGATCGCCACGGCCCGCACTCCGGCACGTGCGGCCGCTGCCACTTGGTCCCGCATCAGCGCGAGCAGGGGCGACACGATGAGGGTTGGCCCTGCGCCCCGGCGCCTCAACAACAACGACGAGACGAAGTACACGGCCGACTTGCCCCAGCCCGTCCGCTGCACCACCAAAGCCCGCCGTCCGGCGTCGACGAGGGCCTCAATCGCCTCATACTGGCCGTCGTGGAATCGGGCGTCTGCATTTCCCACAAGCTCCTTCAGTACTTCAAGGGCCTGCAGCCGGGTGGTGGACTGTTCTGCTGCGAGTAGGGCAGCATCCGGGTTGTTGGGCATGGCTTCAGTATTCCAGCACCCGCAGACAGCCAGAACCCGGAACGTCATCTATGTGGACAAGCGTTTTCCACATAGATGAGGTCCCGGCGCGGCGACGACCTCGCTCCACAGTAAGATTGAGCGCGTGACTAGCGAGCAGAACAAGACATTTGACCTCTCGGCTTCCTTCAAGGCCTATGACGTCCGGGGAATCGTCGGCGAATCCATCACCTCCCACATCGTGGAATCCGTCGGCGCGGCCTTCGTCGACACCCTCGGCCTCGCCGGGGAAACTGTGCTGGTTGGAGGCGACATGCGCCCGTCGTCCCCTGAATTCATCAAGGCTTTTGCCGACGGCGCTGCCCGCCGCGGCGCCAATGTCCAACTCCTGGACCTCATCTCCACCGACGAGCTCTACTACGCTTGCGGTGCCCTCAATGCGGCCGGCGCGACGTTCACCGCGAGCCACAACCCCGCCGAGTACAACGGCATCAAGATGTCCAAGGCCGGCGCCCAGCCGATCTCCTCCGAAACAGGCCTCAAGGAAATCCAGGCGCTGGCGGAGAAGTACCTCAATAGCGGGAGCATCCCTGCTGCGGATGTACAGGGCAAGATCAGCACCCGCGATGTCCTGAAGGACTACTCGGAGTACTTGCGCAGCCTGGTTGACCTCAATGGCTCCCGTCCGCTGAAGATCGTCGTCGACGCCGGAAACGGCATGGCCGGGCTGACCACTCCCGCGGTCCTTGGTGACCAGCTGCTTCCGGCCCTGCCTTTCGAGATTGTTCCCCTGTACTTTGAGCTGGACGGTTCCTTCCCGAATCACCCGGCCAATCCGCTTGAGCCCGAAAACCTGCGCGATCTTCAGGCCGCAGTCATCGAGCACGGTGCGGATATTGGCCTGGCGTTCGACGGCGACGCCGACCGTTGCTTCGTGATCGACGAAAAAGGCGAACCCGTGTCGCCGTCTGCCATCACGGGGATGGTTGCGCGCCGGGAAATCGCCCGTGCACAGGCTGCAGGCGAAGAGACCCCCGTGATCATCCATAACCTGCTGACCTCACGGGCAGTCCCGGAACTCGTGGCCACGGACGGTGGCAGGGCCGTGCGCACACGTGTGGGGCACTCTTTCATCAAGGCTGTCATGGCCGAAGAAGGAGCCGTCTTCGGCGGCGAACACTCGGCGCACTTCTACTTCCGCGATTTTTGGAACGCTGACACCGGCATGCTTGCGGCCATGCATGTGTTGGCCGCATTGGGCGAGCAGGATGGCCCGCTGTCCGAACTTGGCCGCCAGTACGAGCCCTATGTCTCTTCCGGTGAAATCAATTCCGAAATCGAGGACAAGGCAGGAGCCATTGAGCGGGTCCGCGCCGATTTTGATGGCGAAGACGTGGACGTGGACACCATGGACGGCAGCACCTTCACTGCGAAGGACGGTAGCTGGTGGTTCAATCTTCGTCCCTCCAACACGGAGCCTTTCCTACGCCTGAACGCCGAGGCGAAGGATGTTGCCACCATGGAAAAGGTCCGGGACCGTGTCCTTGCACTGGTCAGGGCCTAGCCGGCAGCCGCGAAGGCGAGCAGCAGCATGAACTCCATCGACGGCCTCGAAAGCACCAAGGAACTCGAACTCCGCGAAGTGCGTGAAACCCTTGGGGCCGCCCTGGCGACGGCGCAGGAACACCTTGAACAAAACGGTGGCTTCCTGCCCTTCGCCGTCACGCTCGCCCAGGACAACGAACTTCGGATCGTCTTCGTAACGCCCGGAGAGCCGGACGACGAG
Organism: Arthrobacter sp. FW306-1B-G06A; assembly: GCF_058781765.1. Classification (NCBI taxonomy): domain Bacteria; kingdom Bacillati; phylum Actinomycetota; class Actinomycetes; order Micrococcales; family Micrococcaceae; genus Arthrobacter; species Arthrobacter sp. FW306-1B-G06A. The sequence continues at coordinate 54,177 of NZ_JBYSXB010000030.1, forward strand.
GGACACGTCGACACGGAGTCTATGCTGGCAGACATCCTCGAATTGCTTCGCCAGGGCCGTGACGAATACCGCGCGGTGGCGATTACGAGCGATGTCATCCTGCCGGAGCACGGCTCGGACGGGATTCACGCCGCGGCCGAGCATCGCAGCGGCGGTCTCCTCGCGGCCGTTGTCCCCTATGCCCGGACCGCTGAAGGCTTCACCTTTGACAACGCCGAAGCTGACACCAATGAACCCCTTGTATGGGTGGACTAGACCTTACTCCGTAAGCTTGAGGGCATGAAGATCAATGCCTTCGCGGATGTGAGCCTGCGTGCGCTCCTGGTTCTGTCGTCCGCGCCCGCAGGTGAACTCCTGACGACCCAGAATATTGCAGACGCCGTGGGGACTCCGTACCACCACGTCAGCAAGGCCATTGTTCGGCTACGGGAGCTGGGCCTCATCGACGTCGAGCGCGGCCGCAAGGGTGGATCCCGGCTCAGCGCCGCCGGACAGAAGGCCACCGTTGGCCACATCCTGCGGGAGTTGAATAACAGGCCCGACCCCGCCGAGTGCCAATCCGTGCATGGCGACTGCCCGCTGATTACCGAGTGCGGCCTGCGCCACGCCCTGGCCCGCGCGAGGGAAGCCTTCTACAGGGAGCTGGACGACGTCGTCGTATCTTCCCTGCCGCGCCTTCGGCAAATGGCGCCGGCATTCCAGGCGATCGGGTTACGCCCCGGACTGTAAGCCTGGTTCCAGCGCGTCCTGTCATCTCCGGGCTGTCGATTCGCGAAATCCTTCTACAGCGTGTAGAACTTTAGCTATAGATACTTGCATTCCAAATACAAGTATTGATTCCGGTCCGCACTCACCCCACGGGCCACTACGACAGGAGTACCTATGCTCTCGGACAAGTCCTTCCCCGTCATCGAGGCCACCTTGCCGCTCGTCGGCTCACGGATTGGCCACATCACCCCCAAGTTCTACTCCCGCCTGTTCGCTGCGCACCCCGAACTGCTTGATGGGCTATTCAGCCGTTCGAACCAGCGCTCCGGCACCCAGCAGCAGGCCCTCGCTGGAAGCATCGCCGCGTTCGCAAGCCATCTGGTGAGCAATCCCGGCACCCTGCCGGAGACGGTCCTGTCCCGCATTGCACACCGCCACGCTTCCCTGGGGATCACCGAGCCGCAGTACCAAGTGGTCTACGAGCACCTCTTCGCCGCCATCGCGGAGGATCTCGCCGAAGTCATCACTCCTGAAATCGCCGAAGCCTGGACAGAGGTCTATTGGCTCATGGCGGACGCCCTGATCAAGCTCGAAAAGGGACTCTACGCGGCGCAGGCCAACGGAAAGATGTGGAGCCCCTGGAAGGTCGCGTCCAAGACCCCCGCGGGCACCGGGTCCATGACTTTCATCCTGGAGCCGGCCGACGATACCCCCATCACCGCAGCCCTGCCCGGCCAATACATCAGCGTCAAAGTCACACTCCCGGACGGCCTGCGCCAGGTCCGCCAGTACTCGCTTTCGGGCGACGCCGGCACCAGCCGCAGCTTCACGACCAAGATCGACGACGGCGGCGAGGTCTCGCCCGTGCTGCACGGAACCGTTGGGGTCGGCGATGTCCTGGAGATCTCCAACCCCTACGGAGAGATCACGCTCAAGGATGGAGACGGCCCCGTGGTCCTCGCCTCGGCCGGCATCGGCTGCACGCCTACGGCTTCCATCCTGCGCTCGCTCGCCGATTCCGGCTCCAGCCGCCAAGTCCTGGTATTGCACGCGGAGAGCAATCTGGACAGTTGGGCCCTTCGCGGGCAGATGACGGACGACGTCGAGCGCCTGGACGCAGCCGAACTCCAGCTCTGGCTGGAGGAACCGCAGGCCGGGGCCAACGCGGGCTTCATGTCACTGCGCGAGGTGGACCTTCCGACCGACGCCTCGCTGTACCTCTGCGGACCGCTGCCGTTCATGAAGCACATCCGCAACGAAGCCATCAACGCCGGAATTCCCGCCACAAAGATTCACTACGAGGTCTTCGGTCCGGACATCTGGCTCGCTAACTAGCAAGCAGCAGACGACCCCGGCCCAACCAGAAGTGGCAGCATCACCTCGTCCACCACGTGCACCAGATAATCGTCGTCAATCGGTGCTCCGGAGAAAATGAACCGCTGCCGCAGCAGGGCGGGGCCGGCCTCGATCCTCGTCTCCGTGGCCACGCTGGGATCGCATTCGCCGCGGGCCGCGGCTTGCTCAATGATGGCGCCCATGATCCTTGCTACGTTGCCGCGAGCGTACTCGTGGACCTCAGCCGCCACCGTAGGATTCTGCAGCGCCTCCCCCAAGAGCCCGCGCATGGCTTGCCCCACTGCTCCTTCCAGTTGTTGGGCCACGAGCCGCAGTATCGCCAGGGCGTCTTCGCGCAGGCTGCCGGTATCCGGCGCGGAGGCGGGGCCAGGCATGGCATCGTATGCTGCCTCGAGGACGAGGGCCGCGCGTCCGGGCCACCGCCGGTAGAGCGAAGCTTTACTCGCCCTGGCGCGCACGGCCACGCTTTCCATGGTCAGTGCCGCGTAGCCGGATTCGGCGATCTCGGCCCGGACCGCCTCGAAGATCGCGCTGTTCAGGACCGCCCCGCGGCGGCGCGGCAGCTTCCGGTGGTCCGGCTGCTGCGGCATCTCAAGATCCTTCCAGAGAAGCGGCCGGCAGGACCACTCCCAGGGTTCCGTCCACGAGCACACGCTGGCCGTCAACCAAGGTGCTGGTGCCCGAACCGGTGCCCATAACGGCCGGAATCCCGTACTCCCTCGCAACAATCGCCGCATGCGAGCCGAGCCCACCGGCGTCCACCACAACCGCGGCTGCCCGCTGGAACAGCGGCGTCCAGGCGGGGTTGGTGTACGGGCAGACGAGGACCTCTCCGCTGCGCAGCCGTCCGAACTCTGCCGGCGTACGGATCACACGAACCGGCCCGGTTGCTTGGCCGCGGCTGGCTGCCGTGCCGGAGACGAGGACCCCTTCATCTGGCGACCCGGGTGGCCTCGGCCAAAGAGCAAAGCCGGATCGAGCAACGGGATGCCTTCGAGTTCTCTCCGCTTCGCCGCCCGAGCCAGAACCAGCGGCCTGAGACGGTCGCGGAGCGAAGCCGGCAGCGCGCCGTCGTCGTTGTCTGTGATGGACTCAAGTTCCTCGAACCGCAGGTGATGGATTTCGTCCGGCTCCTCGAGCACCCCGGCGAGCACCAGCCGGCGGCCGAGTTCCCGGTACGCCCGGCGGATTGGCGGTATGGCCTTGGTGGCGTAGAAATGGCTGTCCTCGCGGAACGCCATGCCGGCTTGGGCGGACTCGACGGCGGCGAGCACCCTCCGCCGTAGTGGTTCGAACCGGAGAGCCGGGTGGCATTTCAATTCCGCAAGCGCATTCCCGGCCTGGTCCGCTTTTAGGGGCCGCTCTCCCGACATGGCCTTGACCAGCCCAAGGACCACTTCGGGGGCATCGGACCACGTGGGCGAACTGCTGAGGACAACGCTCGTGGTTTCACGGTGGCCATACTCGAGTTGGAACGCGTCGAAGGCCTCACGGAATGCACGATGTCCGGATTCTTTTTCCAGCAGCCCAGGGATTTCGCGAGGGTCCGACTCAAGGAGCGCGCGCGACAGCCCGGGATCGTCCGCCGCGATGGAAGCGAGCCGTTCAAGTGCCCGGTTTGCCTGGCTGGTCCGGGTTTCCGCCCCAGCGATCAGCGAGGGCGCAAGCTTGATCTTGCCCAGGAGCAGAAGCATGAAACGCATCTTCAGCACCGGCACCGGAATGCCGGGCAGGTAGGAGACCCTCAAATCCGTGATGCCCTGCATCGCCGCGAAGCATTCCCGGGCAAATGCAACAACCGCACTCCACCGCAGCGGGCCGAGGTCCTTGCCGTTCAGCCTTTCAATGTTGTCGATAAACAGGGAGAAACGTGGATCCCGGGTCCAGTTGGCGGCTTTGAACCGCCTCGACCGGTGCAGCAAGGACACCGGCGCGGCAAACGTCCGGATGGTCGGGCGCGGGACGGGTGGGATGAGTTGCACCACCACTCCTTCCTCCTCCGGCAGCAAATCCTCCACCGAGGGGAAGACCACGCCCACGCTCCCGGCCATGCCATGCAGCATGGCAAGGATTCCCCGGCTCATCCATCCGGATACATCCAAGGGATACGGGCGCGCCTGGAACATCTCGATGAAGAACGGCCCCACCCGACGTTGAACCGCGTTGAGGACGGGCGGTTGGGGCGGCAGCGCGGTCATCGGCCTCGACTGCAGCATGTATAGCGTGCCGCCTGCCGCCGCCCACTCGATGTCCTGCGGCCGGCCGAAATGCCGCTGGGCCTTCTTTCCCAGCGTTGCCAAATCCGCCAATTCCTCCGCGGCGAGCCCGGGCGTCGCTCCTTGCGTGCCGGAGCTTTCTTGGGTGCCGCCGCCCTCGGCCGCGCTGATCACCACCTCGCGGCCACCGGGCGTGAAACTCAGCGCTTTTCCCGAACCGTCCAAGACGTAGTGCTCCGGCGTCACCCTCCCGGAGACCACGGCCTCCCCCAGCCCGGGGTTCGCGTCCACCACCATTTCGCTGCGCTCGCCCGTGACCGGGTTCGCCGTAAACAGGACGCCCGCCATGGCGGCCGGTACCATTTTTTGCACGACGACGGCGATGGCCACCTCGTGCGGATTGATCCCCTGCCGTCGGCGATAGGCCATGGCCCGGCCCGTCCACAATGATGCCCAGCAGTTGGCGACCGCCTGGACTACGCTGTCCCCGCCTTGCACGTTGAGATACGTGTCCTGTTGACCGGCGAACGCGGCTCCCGGGAGATCCTCCGCCGTGGCGCTGGAGCGGACCGCGACCGCCCCGCCTCCCAGCCCCGCATAGGCATCGAGGATCTCCCGCCGCAGCCAGCCGGGCATTTCCGTCGCGGAAAAAAGGGCCCGAAGGGCCGCACCGTCAGCACCCCCGGTGCCGTCACCGGCGTCGGCGTCGGACGCACCGCCGTCGGGGGCCTCTTCAGGCCCGACGGACAGAAAGCCGCCCAGCGCGGCACCCACGTTTGTTTCCGCCAGGAAGGACAAGTACGCGCCCGTGGTGATGATGAAGCCCGGCGGCACCGGGAACCCTTGGCGCACCAACTCCCCCAGCGCGGCACCTTTTCCACCGGCAACTGCGACGTCCCCAACGCCCAAAGCGGCCAAGGGCGCGGTGGCCCGTGTTGCGTGCCGCTGGGAATCGTCCATGGCCCGGCTCCCCTGAATTAGAGAACTGCTGGTTCTCTAAAAGCTACGCTCACGCCCATCGCGGCACAATGCTCCACAGCGACTGCTCCAGGATGCGGAAATGACGACGGTCCCGCACCAAAGTGCGGGACCGCCGTGGGGTCGTGCAGGTGGACGTCCGTCTGGTGGTCTAGGCCAGGCGGGCCTTCAGGCCGTCAAGCTCGGCGAGCAGTGCGGCCGGCAGGGATCCGCCGAACTTTGCGTACCATTCCTCGATCGATGCCAGTTCGGTTTTCCACTCCGACGCGTCGACGCGCACTGCGGCTTCCACCTCGGCGGGGGTCATGTCCAGGCCTTCGAGATCGATGGACTCGCCGGTCGGCACGAAGCCGATGGGAGTCTCGACGGCGTCGGCCTTGCCTTCAAGCCGCTCGATGGCCCACTTGAGGACACGGGCATTGTCACCAAATCCGGGCCAAGCGAAGCCACCCTCGGCAGTGCGGCGGAACCAGTTGACCAGGAAGATCTTGGGCAGTCGCTCAGGGTTGGCCTTGGCGGACAGGTTGACCCAGTGGTTCAGGTAGTCGCCTGCGTCGTAGCCGATGAACGGCAGCATGGCCATGGGGTCGCGACGCACAACGCCGACGGCGCCGGCCGCTGCAGCGGTGGTCTCGGAAGACAGCGTCGAGCCCATGAAGATGCCGTTGGACCAGTCGCGGGCCTCGGTGACCAGCGGGATGGTGGTCTTGCGGCGGCCGCCGAAGAGGATCGCGGAGAGTTCCACGCCGTCGGGGCTGAAGTATTCCTCGGCGAGCATGTCGATCTGGTCGATCGGCGTGCAGAAGCGGGAGTTCGGGTGTGCCGCGGGCTTGCCGGAGCCGGGAGTCCAGGAGTTGCCCTGCCAGTCAGTCAGGTGCGCCGGAGTTTCCTCCGTCATGCCTTCCCACCACACGCCGCCGTCGTCGGTCAGCGCAACGTTGGTGAAGATGCTGTTGCCCTTGGCGATGGCGCGCATGGCGTTGGGGTTGGTGCCCCAACCGGTGCCGGGTGCGACGCCGAACAGGCCGGCCTCGGGGTTGACGGCGCGGAGCTCGCCCTCTTTGCCGAAGCGCATCCAGGTGATGTCGTCGCCGAGGGTCTCCACCTTCCAGCCCTTGATGGTGGGGTCGAGCAGCGCGAGGTTGGTCTTGCCGCAAGCGGAGGGGAATGCCGCAGAGATGAAGTAGGTCTTCTGCTCGGGCGAAGTCAGCTTCAGGATCAGCATGTGCTCGGCCAGCCAGCCTTCGTCACGGGCCATGACGGAGGCGATGCGCAGGGCGTAGCACTTCTTGCCGAGGAGGGCGTTGCCACCGTAGCCGGAGCCGTAGGACCAAATGGAGCGCTCTTCGGGGAAGTGCACGATCCACTTGTCCGGGTTGCAGGGCCACGCGACGTCGGCCTGGCCGGCTTCCAGCGGAGCGCCCAGGGAGTGCAGCGCGGGGACAAAGAAAGCGTCGGTCTGCGTGATGCGGTCGAGGACGTCGGTACCGATGCGGGCCATGATGCGCATCGAGGCGACAACGTAGGCGGAGTCGGTGATCTCGACGCCGAACTTCGGATCTTCGGCATCCAGGTGGCCCATGACGAACGGAATGACGTACATGGTGCGGCCGCGCATGGAGCCGGCGAACAGCCCGCGCAGCTTCTGCTTCATCTCCGCCGGAGCCATCCAGTTATTAGTGAAGCCGGCGTCGTGTTCCTTCTCAGAGCAGATGAAGGTCTGCTCTTCCACACGGGCTACGTCCGCGGGATCAGAGAATGCAGCGAAAGAGTTGGGGAAGAGCTCTTGGTTCAGCCTCTTCAGGGTGCCGGCCTCGACGAGCTCGTCGGTCAGCTTCTTGTTCTCAGCTTCACTGCCGTCAACCCAGTGGATGCGGTCCGGCTGTGTCAGCTCGGCAACTTCCTCCACCCAGGCCAACAGGCGTGCATGCGTAGTAGGTGCCTTCTCAAGCAACGGCAGTCGCGCCAGATCGCCCATCGTGGTTCCCTTCCTCGGGTTCAGTGGTGTGTCCTAAATGCTAGGGGTCGCGGAGTAGACCAATCTGGGCTCGGACATGGGATCTCTTGACCATTTCGGAGCAAAACCCCTAAAAATCAAGGATCCGCGTCAGCGATTGGCCAAATTTAGTGACCAAGGTCACATAGACCGGTCTAGTTAGGCAGATTACACCGCGTCGATTTGGCACGAACGGGGATCTCGCGTAAAGTTTATTGAGGTTCGAGGGGGGAACGAGTTTGAAACTCCCGAGAATCACCAAGATGCGCCCATAGCTCAGCTGGATAGAGCGTCTGTCTACGGAACAGAAGGTCAGGGGTTCGAATCCCTTTGGGCGCACAAAATGAAGACCCGCACCGGACCCGGTGCGGGTCTTTTTTCGTCAAATTCCGGGCCGGGTTGGTTGGCGCGCCTCGTCTCGTGGGTTGCGCGCGCCGTCCTGACCCTCTTTGCCGCCCCACGGCCACCACATGACGAGACTCGCCGTGTCGTAAGCGCTTTCCCAAACCAAAGAAGGTCAGGAAGGGCAGCGTCTCCGGGGGTTGCGCGCAAAAGGCAAGGGCCGCCGTCGTACTTCATGAAAAGTACGACGGCGGCCCTTGAGCTTGGGTGCCAGGCCTCAGACTGCGACGGCCTCGCTGATGCGGCGGCGGATTCCGTCGAAGTGACGATTGAGCAGTTCGGCGGCCGCGAGCTTGTCGCCGGTTGCGACGGCGGTATAGATGCTTCGGTGCATGGCCGCGGTGGCTACAAGATCTTCGTTGTCGGAGCCGATCTCCACGTGGATCTTCCGGTAGACCTTCCAGAAAACGCCCATGAGATTGATGAGGAGCTCGTTGTTCAACGGCTCGAACAGCCGGCGGTGGAACTCAGCGTCGGCGGCTACGAAGTTCTCGCCGGAGGCTGCGAGCTCCTCCATCTGCTTGACGGCCTCTTCGATCAGGGCGAGCTGTTCAGCGGTCATCACATCCATGGAGGATCCGATCAGCCCCGATTCGAGGGCCTGGCGCACGTCCACCAGTTGCAGCGCCTCGAGCCCCTGGTGGCGCAGGGACAAGCGGCCCCGGAACGTCAGGCCGTCGGCGAGCGCCTCGAAGTTGCTCGGGGCGACGAACATGCCAAAGCCGTGGCGGATCTCGATGACACCCAGCGCCTGCAGCACTTTCAGCGATTCGCGCAGGGTGTTGCGCCCTACCCCCAACGCCACGGAGAGTTCATTTTCCGTGGGCAAAGGATCGCCCGCCTCGAGCTCGCGCTCGAGGATCAATTCCATAATGTCCGACTGAAGGGCCCTGAGCCGGGCCTGTGCGCTGAACCGCGCCTGCGGAACGACACCGGAAGTGGTCATGGCTCTCCTTGCAAAAGTACCCCTCCCTGGCCCGGATCCTTTCAGGACCGGGGACAAGGAATCAGTGCAGTGTTAATGTTGAGGTGAGCCTAGCGCCCACCGTGGATATAGTGCTTCGCAACATACAATATCGGATGTCCCATCTCCTTGATAGATGTTCGCCTTTATTTTTCACCGAGCCCCGGGCCCGAATCTCGCAGGGTAAACCGCGGCGCCGCGCCCACCGGCAGCACTCCGGCAGCACCGCCGCGACCGCTCCTCCGGCCACCAGTGATCCAGATCTCGCTTGACGACTTCATGTGACCACCCTTACAGTTTCTTTACGAGCATCGGATGTCCTACATCCGATAACCAGAAAACTTGAATGGTGAGGCATCTTATGAGCAACACGATTAACACCCTGCCGCTGGTCAGCGACGCCAGCCGACGCAACTTCCTCAAGCTGACCGGGGCGATTGGAGCCGCGGCAGCGTTCACGGCTACCCTGTCGGCATGTGGCGGTCCTGCCTCCACCACAACGGGCGCGGCAAACAACACTGCGGCCGTCAACAAGGATCTCACCATCGAGGCAGGCATCTCCTATGCCCTGTCCACGGGTTTCGACCCGATGACGTCCTCCGGCGCCACGCCGCAGGCCGCCAACCTGCACGTCTTCGAAGGCCTCGTGGAACTCCACCCCGCCACCCGCGAGCCTTACAACGCGCTGGCCGCCAGCGACCCCAAGAAGGTCAACGACACCACGTACCAGGTGACCATCCGCGACGGTGCCAAGTTCCACAACGGCGCCCCTGTCACCACCGACGATGTTGTCTACTCCTTCACCCGCGTGATGGACCCGGCCAACAAGTCCTTGTTCTCCCAGTTCATTCCCTTCATCAAGGACGTCAAGGCCCTCGATGCCAAGACAGTCGAGTTCTCGCTGAAATATCCTTTCCCCGGCTTCGGACCACGTATCTCCGTGGTGAAGGTGGTGCCGAAGGCGTTGGCCTCTGCCGATCCGAAGGGATTCGATGCCAAGCCCGTCGGTTCCGGCCCCTACAAGCTGATTTCGGCAGTCAAGGACGACAAGATCGTCTTCGAAGCCTTCGCCGACTACAACGGTCCCAAGCCGGCACTCGCCAAGGGCATGACCTGGCTGCTGCTCTCGGACGCGGCCGCCCGTGTCACGGCAGTCCAGTCAGGCCGCGTCCAGGCAATCGAAGACGTCCCGTACCTGGACATGGACGGGCTCAAGTCCAAGACCCGCGTTGAATCCGTGCAGTCCTTCGGCATGCTGTTCCTGATGTTCAACTGCGCCAAGGCCCCGTTCGACAACAAGCTGGTCCGCCAGGCACTCCACTATGGACTGGACAAGGACGCCATCATCAAGAAGGCCTTGTTCGGCAATGCCAAGGCTGCGTCGTCGTACTTCCAGGAAGGCCACCCGGACTACGTCAAGGCCAAGAACGTCTACGGCTACGATCCCCAGAAGGCCGCGGAACTCCTCAAGCAAGCCGGCGTGAGCAACCTCGAATTCGAGCTGCTCACCACCGATACTGCCTGGGTCAAGGACGTTGCCCCGCTGATGCTTGAATCCTGGAACAAGATCCCGGGCGTCAAGGTCACCGCAAAGAACCTGCAGTCCGGCGCCTTGTACTCGGACAGGGTTGGCAAGGCCGACTTCTCCGTGGTTGCGGCCCCGGGCGACCCTTCCGTCTTCGGCAACGACGCAGACCTGCTCTTGAGCTGGTTCTACTCCGGCGCCACCTGGATGGCCAAGCGCGCCTACTGGACCACTCCGGAGAGCGCCACCCTCCAGGGCCTGATGGACAAGGGCTCGCAGGCCGCAGCCGCCGACGCGAAGAAGATCACCGGCCAGATCGTGGACCTCGTCTCGGACGAAGTCCCGCTGTACCCGCTCTTCCACCGCCAGCTCCCCAGTGCATGGGACGAAAAGAAGCTCTCAGGCTTCAAGCCGCTGCCCACCACGGGACTGTCCTTCATCGGCGTCGGCCGCACCTCCTAGCCACACCCAACTGGCTCGCATTTGTTGTCGTTTAGACGGCTCAAAACGACACTTACTGCGAGTCAGTTGGGTTCCCGCACCAAAGCAACCGGAGAACAAATGGTCATGATATTGCGTCTGCTTGGACGTAGGCTCGCGGCATTGCCCTTGATGATCCTGGGCATCACGCTGCTGGTCTTCCTCGTCCTTCAAGCAGCCCCAGGCGACCAGGCCAGCACGGCCCTCGGCGAAGGCGCCAGCGAGGCCGCCAAACAGCAGTACCGCCAGGACAACGGCCTGAACGATCCCCTGTTCGTCCAATACTTCCGCTTCCTCGGCAGGCTCCTGCAGCTCGATCTCGGCGTGACCACCCCGCCGTCCAAGTCGGTGGCAAGCATGATCGCGTCTGCCTTCCCGCTAACCCTCCAGCTGACGTTCCTCGGCGTGATCATCGCCGTCGTGCTCTCGCTGGTATTCGGCATCATCGGCGCCCTTTACCGCGACAAGTGGCAGGACCAACTGGTCCGGATCTTCTCCATTGCGGCCATCGCCACCCCGTCCTTCTGGCTTGGCATCCTGCTCATCCAGTGGTTCGCGCTCGGTGACAACCCTCTGTTTCCCTCGGGCGGGATCGCGACGCCGGAGTCCGGCTTCGGCGGTTGGCTCAACTCGATGGCGCTCCCGGCCCTCGCTCTCGGCATTCCGGTCTCCGCTTCCCTGATCCGCGTGGTCCGCACGTCCATGGTGGAGGAACTGGACCGCGACTACGTCCGGACAGCCATTGGCAACGGAGTTCCGTACCGCGAGGTGGTGTCCCGCAACGTCCTGCGCAACGCGCTCGTGACTCCGGTGACCGTGCTGGGACTCAGGATCGGCTACCTCCTGGGCGGCGCCGTCGTGATTGAAATGATCTTCGCCCTTCCAGGCATGGGCCAGCTGATCCTCAACGGCATCACCAACCTGGACGTCAACCTGGTCCAGGGCGTGGTCCTCACCATCTCGGTCACCTTCGTTCTGGTGAACATCGTGGTGGACCTCCTGTACCTGCTCATCAACCCCCGAATCAGGACGGTATAGCCATGCGCAGCAAACTTGCTGAACGGCTCAGCGCCCCGGGCGTCCGCTTCAGGTCCCTCCCATGGGGATCGCGTTTTGCCCTGTTGTTCCTCGTGGTCATCGCCCTGGCAGCCATCTTCGCTCCGGTCATCGCGCCACACGACCCCCTGGAAACGTTCATTCCTGCGCAAGCTCCGGATGGCGACCACTTCTTCGGCACCGACCGCCTGGGCCGCGACGTCTTCTCCCGGCTCCTTTACGGCTCGCAGTCTTCGCTCATGATCGGCCTCGGCGCAGTGGCCCTTGCGATCGTCGTCGGCGCCGTGCTTGGCTCGCTCGCCGCGACGTCCAGCAAGGCCGTCAACGAGATCGTCATGCGCCTCATGGACATCCTCATGGCGTTCCCAGGCATCGCCCTCGCGGCCGTGCTCCTGGCGGCGTTCGGCAACTCGGTGCCCACCATCATTGTCGCGATCGCGATCATCTACACCCCGCAGCTCGCCCGCGTGGTCCGCGCCAATGTGCTCTCCCAATACGGTGAAGACTACGTCCGCGCCGAACGCGTGATGGGCGCCGGCCGCGCCTACATCCTGCTCAAGCACATTGTCCGCAACACTGCGGCCCCGGTGCTGGTTTTCGCCACGGTCATGGTGGCCGACGCCATCATCCTCGAAGCATCGCTGTCCTTCCTCGGCGCCGGTGTGCAGGATCCCGCGCCATCGTGGGGCAACGTGATCTCCTACGGCCGCAACCTGGTCCTCTCCGGCGGCTGGTGGGCAACCACCTTCGCCGGCCTCACCATCCTGCTCACCGTGCTTGCGCTGAACATCCTCGCCGAGGGGCTCACCGATGCCATGGTGAACCCGAAGCTGCGGAAGGCGCCGGTCGTGAAGGACGACGACGGCGCTGCCGCTGCCTTTGCGGGCGCGGCGGTGGCGGGCGCCGCCGTCGATACCGAGATCGCGACGTCAGTAGCCCAGTCTTCCGTGGTGGAACAGCACGAGCTCGACGGCGTTCGCGCCGCCAACGGCGATCCGCTCTCCGAAGAGGACTACGCGGCGTCCGTCCTGAACGATCCGAGGCTCGCAGCAGAGAATCCGCATGCCCTACTGGATAAGGAACTCGAGCTCCTCGCATCCATCGAGGCCAAGCGCACGGACAGGCTCCCCCAGGTCCCCGCCGACGCCAGGAACGTTCTGGAGGTCAAGAACCTGTCCATCCGCTTCCCGGGCCGCTTCGGCGAGACCGCGATCGTGGACAACGTCTCCTTCACCGTCCGCGAAGGCGAAACCATGGGCCTGGTGGGCGAATCCGGTTGCGGCAAGTCCATCACGTCCCTCGCGATCATGGGCCTCCTGCCAAAGACCGCCGAGATCACCGGTTCCATCGTCTTCGATGGCAAGGAACTCCTGGATTCCGGCTCGAAGCACAGCAACAGCAAGGCCTACCAGGGCCTGCGCGGCGAACAGATCGCCATGGTCTACCAGGATGCGCTGAGTTCGCTCAACCCATCCATGAAGATCAAGGAACAGATGACCCAGCTGACCAGGCGCGGCGGCCGCAAGACCCCTGCCGAGTTGCTGGAAATGGTCAAGCTCGATCCCGTCCGCACCCTCGCCAGCTACCCGCATGAGCTCTCCGGCGGCCAGCGCCAACGCGTCCTAATCGCCATGGCGCTCTCACGCTCGCCGAAGATCGTGGTGGCAGACGAACCCACCACCGCCCTCGACGTCACCGTCCAGAAGCAAGTAGTGGAGTTGCTCAACGAACTGCGCGAACAGCTCGGCTTCGCCATGGTCTTCGTCAGCCACGACCTCGCCCTGGTTGCCTCCCTGGCGCACCGGATCACGGTCATGTACGCCGGCCAGGTGGTGGAATCCGCACAGGCTTCGGAGCTCCTGCAGAACCCGCGGCACGAATACACGCGCGGTCTGTTGGGCGCGGTCCTTTCGATCGAAGCCGACGCCGTCCGCCTCCACCAGATCCCAGGCACCGTCCCGTCACCGCGCGATTTCGCTCCAGGCGACCGTTTTGCGGCGCGTTCGTTGAGGCCCGACGCCGACCCGAACCAGCAATTGGTCCTCGCCGTTGTTGAACCCGCCGGCGGCGGAGCAGACCGGGACCATTACTGGGCCAGCCACTTGAAGGAGGACGCAAAGTGAGTGTTTCAACCGGCAAACCGGTCATCGAGCTCAAAGACGTCAAGGTCCACCACCGGGCGCGCACGGGCGGCCTCTTCCGGCCCAACATCGTCAAGGCAGTCAACGGCGTGGACTTCAGCATCAGCCGGGGCGAAACGGTCGGCATCGTCGGCGAGTCCGGCTGCGGCAAATCAACGCTCGCGTCAGTGCTCGTGGGACTCCAGGCCCCGACGTCGGGCCAGGTGCTCTTCCACGGCAAGCCGGCCATCAAACGCAACGCCCGGATGCGCAAGGAGTTCGGACGCGCCGTATCCGTCGTCTTCCAGGACCCCGCCACGGCCCTCAATCCGCGCATGACCATCCAGGACATCCTCACCGATCCCCTACAGGTTCACGGCATCGGCAACGCCGCGTCGCGCTCGACCAAGGTCAAGGAACTGCTGGCCCTTGTCGGCTTGCCACAATCGGCGGCCGAGGTCACGCCGTCGCAAGTCTCCGGCGGCCAGCGCCAGCGCGTGGCGATCGCCCGCGCCCTCGCCCTGGACCCGGACATCATCGTGGCGGACGAGCCGACGTCGGCCCTCGACGTTTCCGTCCGCGCCCAAGTCTTGAACCTGCTGTCCGACCTGAAAACCCAGCTGAACCTCGGCATGGTCTTCATTTCGCACGACATCCAGACTGTCCGCTACGTCTCCGACCGCATCTGCGTCATGTACTTCGGACAGATCGTCGAAGAAGGCCCGGCCGCCCAGGTCTTCGACAACCCGAGCAACGACTACACCAAGAAGCTGCTCGGCGCCGCGCCCAGCCTGCTCCACACCTAAGTTTTCCCATCCAGATCCAAGCAACGGAGATTTTTGTGTCTACTCAGTTCCAGGGCGTCATTCCCCCGGTCATCACCCCCCGCCACGCCGACGGGCGCGTTGACACCGCGTCCCTGAAGAACGTCACCAAGCACCTGCTCGACGGCGGCGTGTCCGGCCTCTTCGTGCTGGGCTCCTCAGGCGAGGTCCCCTACATGACCAACGAAGAGCGCGAACTGGTGGTCTCCACGATCGCCGACGCGAACGCCGGCGCCGTGCCCCTGATCGTCGGCGCCAACGAACAAACCACCAACCGGGTCATCGAAGAAGCACGCAAAGTCGTGGATCTCGGCGCCGACGCAATCGTGGTCACCTCGATGTACTACGCCATCGGCAACGCCCAGGAGACCGAAACCCACTTCCGCAGCATCCACGCTGCCGTGGACAAGCCGATCTTCGCCTACGACGTCCCCGTCCGCACCCACTTCAAACTGCCCACCGACCTCCTGGTCCGCCTCGGCCGTGACGGCGTCATCGCAGGCGTCAAGGACTCCTCCGGCGACGACGTCTCCTTCCGCCAACTCCTCCTCGCAGCCAAGGACATCCCCGACTTCGACATCTTCACGGGCCACGAAATCGTCGTCGACGGCGCCCTCCTCGCCGGCGCCCAAGGCGTAGTACCCGGCCTCGGCAACGTAGACCCCGCCGGTTACCGCCGCCTGTTCGACGCCACCCAGGCCGGAGACTGGACCGCAGCGGCCGCCGAACAAGACCGCCTGGCCGACCTCTTCGACATCGTCTACACCCCCAACGGCCGCGTCTCCGGCGGCGCAGCAGGACTAGGCGCTTTCAAGACCGCCCTCCAAATCATGGGCATCATCGAATCCAACACCATGAGCTCCCCCATGCTCTCCCTGAACGCCGAAGAAGCCTCCGCAATCCGCACGATCCTCGAGCGCAACGGCCTGGTCTAGAAGGGCGGCGTCGGCTCGCCTGATTCAGGACGTCACCTATGCTGCGTTGTCGTCAGCTCACCCGAGCTTGTCGCCGTGGTCGGGTCGTGCCGCAGGACCAGTTTTGCCGTCCCTTAGACACCTCCCGACGCACTGCTACAGTCGCTGAGCGACTTCCGCAATGCTTTGGTCGGCGATGCGGGACTACACAAAACCGTCCCTCCGGCACTCGGGCGATTGGGTCACCGTTGCGGCGGGCCGGGATCTGCACTGTGCCGCTGCAGGCGGCAGGCCCAATCGGTGAGGCGGCAGGTCCCAGCGTCAGGTGAGCTAATCGCCCGAGGCGCCGGGCCGGGGTCTTGCGTAGGCGCGCATCGCCGACCAGAGTCGTCTGAAGGTCGCCCAGCGACCGGAAGGCGACGTCGGGAGGTGTCTAAGCGCCGGCAAGGCCGCGGTTTGGCGCCGCCGCAACCACACCTAACTTGAGCACAGACAAAACGCACGGTCCGCGCTGTCCCAGCCACAACGAACCCGACCACACGCCGACGGCAGCCGGGACCAGCACCGGCCACGGCTAACCTGACCATAACGAACCGCAGCAACAGCAATCGAACGATCCGGAGGACAAAGCATGATGTACGTGGTCGGGGTCGATCTTGGGGGGACGAAGACTGCCGCGGGGGTTGTGGG
>NZ_JBYSXB010000031.1:0-33635 GCF_058781765.1 Arthrobacter sp. FW306-1B-G06A
GTGGCCCCCGCCGCCAGAGCCAAGGTCCGTCCGAGGATGACGATGTCCGACGATGAGCTCAGCTGATCGGTATAGGCGCCCCAGAAAGGTTGGATATCGATGCTTTGGTGAAGGGTCGCCAAAAGCGGCACCGCAAGGCCGAGCATCAGGTATGACACCACTAAAAGCGTTGCCAGTCGGCGTCCCCAGCGACGCCTCGTGATCACGTTGGGGATACCCGCAGGCTCGCCGTCACGTCCGGCCCCGCCCTGCGTGAGGGGGGCGGGACCGACCCGGGATTCAGTCGCGGCCACGGCGGATCAGCCCTGGGTCAGCCACTTGGTGAACGCCGCATGGGCCGAATCGTTGTTCTTCTGCCACCAGCCCTCGTCCACAAAGATCACTTGGCCAATGTTCGACGGGTCCGTGGCCATGTACTTCCGCACACTCGGATCGACCATCTCCGCAGCCTTCGGGTAGGCAGGTGCCAATCCGTAGTCCTGGGCCATCGCCGCCTGGATCTTCGGGCTCATTGCGAAGTCGATGAGCGCTACGGCTCCGTCGACATTCTTCGCCGTCGCAGGAATCGCAGCCGCGTCGGCCTTGACCAGCGCATGGTCGAACGTCATATCCACCGGCAAACCCTTTTTGATACCTTGGAAAATGCGTTCGCTGTAGCCCAACGAATAGGCGACGTCGCCATTGCCGAGTTGGTTCACCTGATTCGTAGCGTCCGGCCAGAAGTGGACCGGCGCGTTCTTGCGCAGAGCGGTCAGACCTGCGATGGCCTTGTTCGTGTCGATCGGGTAGACGCTGGACGTGGGCGTTCCGGTGGCCAGTTCGGCGACCTCGAGGTTGCCCCCTACCTGCAACGTGCCCGCCATGCCGCGGGTCCCCTTGAACTTCGAGGTATCGAAGAACTCGGCCCACGAGGTCGGGTGGTCATTCCCCGCAATCTTGGTATTCCACGCCAGTACGGTCGCCGTGTAGGCGATTGGGACGACCCTGTCCCCTTGAAGATCCGGGTTGACACCCCGGGCCTTTGCAATTTGCGCCAGCCGAGGGTCCGACTTCAGCAGCCCTGCGTCGCCCCATGCCTGCGTGGGCCCGTATCCTTGGCCGTACTCGACATCGCCGGCGAACTGGCCGCCCTGAACCTGGGTTGCAAAGGCATCGCAACAGTTCGTGCTCAGCACGACCTTCGCCCCGGTCGCGGCTTCAAAAGGCTTGACGACATCCTTCTGGAACGTATCGGCGAACGACCCGCCGTAAGTGTTGACAACGACGGTCTGACCCTTCAGGTCGGGCATTTTCAGCACGGTGTCGACACTTACCGACGAAGCGGACGGCGTGCCGGAGCCGCCGCCACAGCCAGCCAAGACGACAGCCAGGGCGGCGCTCCCCACAACGCACCAACCCCGGAGGCCGCGCACCCGGTTCCCAACGTTCATAACGTACTCCATCTCTAGGTGTCCAGGCTTCCCGGCACGCGCCGGTCCAACGGTGTTCACCTCTCGTATATCCAACGTACGCCTCTGCTTTAAGTGCGCCACGTCACTTTAGGCACCCGGGAGTCCGACCGTCCAAGACCGACATGCGCACCCATCGATGCCCGATTGGTATCGATGAGGCGGAGCTTCACGATGCGCCTACTTGCCCCCTTCTCGACAGTAAAACGTGACATTGCAAGGCGTACGATGGATGGATTGAGCTGAACCATCAGGGCTCGGCCCTTGTCCCAGTGAGGAGCGCTTGTGTCTGAGACCAGCTTCCGGCCGTTCGCCAGGCAGAACGTCCGCGACCATATAAAGCGTGCCCTGCACGCCGCGATTATCTCGGGGGAGATGGAGGCGGGACAGGTCTACTCCGCCCCGGCACTCGGTGCGAAGTTTGGAGTTTCACCCACGCCCGTACGGGAAGCCATGCTCGAACTCGCGAAGGAAGGCCTCGTGTCGACTGTTCCGAATAAGGGCTTCCGGGTCAGTGAGGTCGATGACAAGTACCTTGACGAGATCACGGAGCTCCGCCAGCTGATCGAGCCGCCGGTGGTCCGCGACGTCGTGCACCTCATTCCGATTGAGGACATTCCGACCCTCCAGAAGATGGCGCAGCTCATCGTTGATCATGCTGCCGAGCGGGATCTCGTCGAGTACATGGAGGCGGACCGCGCCTTGCACCTGGCCCTCCTGGAGTACTCGGGGAACGACCGCATCGTGCGGCTCATCTCCGACCTGCGGGGCCAGGCCCGGCTTACGGGGCTCATCGACCTCGCCGACCGCGGCGTGCTCGCTGACACTGCCCGGGAGCATCTCGCCATCATCGATGCGATCGCAGACCGCGACCAGGAACGCGTCTACACGCTGATGGTCAACCACATCAGCCAAACTCGCAGCACCTGGGCGGGGCGCCCCAAGGGCTAAGTATGGCAGGAGGGAATCCACCCCTTCCCTTTGTGCAATGTCACATGATATAAATTCTTCATCACGTCTAGCCGCATCCGCGGCATAACCCTGAGGAGAGAACATGTTTGACATGCTCAAGCCTTGGCGCGGTGTCTACGTCGCCACCGCCCTGCCATTCAACGAGGACCTCTCGGTCGACTACGAGGGCTACGCCGAGCACGTGAAGTGGCTGGCCGAGAACGGACTCACGGGCGTTACGCCGAACGGCTCTCTCGGCGAGTACCAAAACCTTTCCGACGAGGAGCGGGCGAAGGTTGTCGAGACCGCTGTCGCAGCGGCGCCTGAGGGGTTTGGCATTATGCCGGGCGTCGCAGCCTACGGCGCTCTGCAGACACGCCGCTGGGTTGAGCAGGCCGCACAGGCAGGCGCGCAGTCGGTACTGATGCTCCCGCCGAACGTCTACCGGGCCGACCGTGAGGCGGTCCTAAGCCACTACCGCGAGGCAGCCAAGGTGGGGGTGCCGATCGTGGCGTACAACAACCCTTTCGACACCAAAGTCGACCTCACCCCCGGACTCCTGGCGCAGATGCACGAAGAAGGACTCATCGTTGCCGTGAAGGAGTTCAGCGGCGACGTACGCCGGGCCTACGAGATCAGGGAACTCGTGCCAGAGCTTGACCTGCTCATCGGCACCGACGACGTCGTGGTCGAGCTCGGCCTCACCGGCGCCGTGGGCTGGATCGCCGGCTACCCGAACGCCCTGCCGAAGGCCAGCATGGAACTTTTCGAGCTTGCGACCTCGGGCGAAGTCACCGATCTCGAGCGCGCCCTCCCGATCTACCGCGACCTGCACTCGCTGCTGCGCTGGGACTCCAAGACCGAGTTCGTCCAGGCGATCAAGCTCTCCATGGACGTGGCCGGCCGCAAGGGCGGCGCATGCCGCCCCCCGCGTGCACCGCTTGCGCTCGATGCCGCAGCCCAGGTGACCCAGGCCACTGAGGTGGCCCTCGCCAAGGGCTACCGGTAGGAACACGTCGGCCAGAGCAGAAGGAGGACCCGGTGGCCGAAATGTGCTACCTCGATGCACGAGCCGTCCGTGAGTTGGTTGCCATTCCGGATGCTGTCGGGCGATTGGGCTGGGCTCTCCTGTCAGGGGAAGCCAAGCCCGAGCAGGACAGCCCGCGCCTCTTCAGCCCGGCGGGACCGGGCGAGTTCCTCATGATGCCGGCCGTCGGGGATCGGTACAGCGGAGTCAAAACCCTCACCCTCGCCTCGGCAAACGCGAGCGCTGGCCTGCCGAAGGTCCAGGGAACCTATACCCTCTTCGACAGCCTGACATTCAGCCCCGTCGCGGTCCTGGACGCCGCGGAGCTCACCCTCGTCCGGACACCAGCAGTGACGATGCTCGCACTTACGAATATCCTCCGTGCCAAGGGCCGGGAAACCAAGGTCGACGTCGCCGTCGTCTTCGGCTCCGGACCCCAGGCCGAGATTCATGCAAAGGCACTGTGGGAGATGGTCGGGCCCCGCCTCATCCGCATCGTCTCCCGGCGCCCACATCGGGCCGAACAACTGGCCGGGGCACTTCGCGGGAATGGCGTGGCCGCGGTAGCCGGCAGGCCCGAGGACGTCCGCTCCGCCCACGTCGTGGTCTGCGCGACATCGAGCAAGGAACCACTCTTCCATGACGAGGACATCCGGTCCGATGCCATCGTCTGCGCCATCGGATCCCACGGGCTCGACGCACGTGAAGTCCCGACTGCGTTCGCGCGCCGTGCCGACGTGGTGGTCGAGGCGCGCTCATCGACCTTCCGTGAAGGCGGGAACCTCATCCCCGCGCGGCCCGGCAAGGAATGGGAGGCCATCGGCCTTCCTAATCTCGCCGACCTCGCCGCCGACAACATGAACCTCCGCCCCGGCAGGCCGACCCTCTTCAGTGGCATCGGCATGGCCTGGGAAGACCTCGTCATCGCAACCTACGTCTACCAACAGTCCGCCGCCGCCGCGGTGCTACCGGGCACACTCTGAAAGACAATTAGCCACGTGAACACCAAGACAGAACAGACGAATTCTAAGACCCAAAAACTTGTCACAGACGCCGACAGGGCCTACCGGATATGGTCCCGGGCCAGCCGCAGAGATCGTGCCGCAGCGCTCATCTCGGTCGGTGACGCTCTCGACGCCGCTGCCGATCGGCTCATCCCGATCGCTATGGCCGAGACACATCTCGCCGAGGCACGCCTCCGCGGGGAACTGCTGCGTACCACCTTCCAGCTTCGACTCTTCGCCGAGGTCCTCGACGAGGGCAGCTATCTCGACGTGCGCGTGGACCACGCCGACCCTGAGTGGCCGATGGGCGCCCGACCGGACATCCGCCGCACAAGTCAGGCCATCGGGCCGGTGATTGTATATGCCGCCAGCAACTTCCCCTTCGCCTTCAGTGTTGCCGGAGGAGACACCGCCGCGGCACTCGCGGCAGGCTGCAGCGTCGTCGTCAAGGCCCACCTCGGCCACCTCAACCTATCCCGCGCGACCGCGTCCGCGGTGCAGGAGGGCCTCGCCTCGGCAGGCGCGCCGAAAGGCCTACTCGCCCTAGTTGAGGACAGGAACTCCGGTATAGAGGTCTTGTGTGATCCCAGGGTCAAAGCCGGCTCCTTCACTGGGTCCATCCCGGGCGGTCGTGCCCTGTTCGATATAGCCAGCAGCCGCCCCGAGCCCATCCCGTTCTACGGAGAGCTCGGAAGTGTCAATCCGGTGTTCGTGACCCGCGCCGCCGCCGCAGAGCGGGCGCGGGAGATCGCCGATGAATTCCGGGCATCCTTCACCCTCGGCTCCGGACAGTTTTGCACCAAACCTGGTGTACTCCTCGTTCCGGCGGAATCCACCATCGCCGAGCATCTCACGAAGCAGGATCTCCCAGCTGCCCAACCGCTGCTCAACGAACGGATACACAAGGGGTACAGCGAGACCCTCACCGAGTTGACCGACCACCCGGCCGTTAGGGTCCTCGCCCAAGGCAGCGACCCCCTCGCCGAAGCCCCTTCGCCGACTCTGCTCGCAATGACTGCCACCGAGCTCCTGGAGAACTTCCGCGAGCACTTTCGGGAATGCTTCGGTCCAACGGCTCTCGTCGTCTCCTACCAAGACGAGGACGAGCTCCTGCGCATCGCGGACGCCCTCGAGGGCCAGCTCACCGCGACGATTATCGGCCAAGCCGACGACGACGTGACCGCCCTTGTGGACTCCCTGCGGGAGAAAGCCGGCCGACTCCTGTGGAACCAATGGCCTACCGGCGTCAGCGTCACCTACGCGCAGCAGCACGGCGGCCCCTACCCTGCCACGACGACCCCCTCGACGACATCGGTGGGGACAGCCGCAATCGGCCGTTTCCTCCGCCCCCTCGCTTTCCAAGGCTTCCCGCGTGACCTGCTTCCCGACGAACTGCTCGACACACCCTCCAGCCACCTTGTCCGCCGCGTAGACGGCAAGCTCGGCTAAGAATCCGCGAGGAACCAGTATGAGAACCAAACGCATCATCCATGCCGTCGACTCCCACACCGAAGGCATGCCGACCCGGGTCATCACCGGAGGCATCGGTGTCGTTCCCGGCGAGACGATGGCCGAGAGACGCCGGTATTTCATCGAGCACATGGATGACATCCGGAAACTGCTCATGTTTGAGCCCCGCGGTCATTCGTCGATGAGCGGGAGCATCCTTCAGCCCGCCACGCGTCCCGACGCCGACTACGGGGTGCTCTTCATCGAGGTCTCCGGCCTGCTGCCCATGTGCGGCCATGGGACGATCGGCACGGCGACAGTGCTCGTCGAGACCGGGATGGTCCAGGTCGTCGAACCAGTCACGACCATCCGCCTCGAGACCGCGGCAGGTATGGTCACCGCCCAAGTCCACGTTGAGGACGGCCACGCGAAGTCCGTCACCCTCCAGAACGTCCCGTCGTTCTCCTACGCACTGGACCAGGAGGTCGAGGTCGCGGGGTTCGGCAAGGTTGCCTACGACATCGCCTTCGGTGGGAACTTCTACGCGATCGTCGACCTAGAGGCAATCGGCGTCCCCTTCGGCCGCGACGCCAAGAACCAGCTGATCCACGCCGGACTCGCCATCATGGAGGCGATCAACGAGCAGAACCGGCCCGTGCATCCGCAGCTGCCGGACATTTCCGGATGCCATCACGTCTACCTGAAGGCTCCAGACTCGACTGCCGAGCACTCTCGGCACGCAATGGTGATCTACCCCGGGTGGTTCGACCGCTCTCCCTGCGGGACCGGGACCAGTGCCCGTATGGCCCAGCTGCACGCGCGCGGCGAGCTCGCCCTGAACACCGACTTCGTCAACGAATCGATCATCGGATCGCAATTCACCGGACGCCTCGTTGGCCGGGAGAAGGTGGGAGCGTTCGACGCTGTCATCCCGACCATCACAGGCCGGGCGTGGGTGACGGGCACCGCCCAGTACATGCTCGACCCCGACGACATATTCCCGGCGGGATTCCTCCTGTGACGGCTCAGGGCACCGATGTCATCGTGATCGGGGCTGGGGCAATCGGGGCCGCGTGCGCCTACTTCGCAACGCGGGCAGGGCTCACCGTAAGGATCATCGAACGCGGCCAGATTGCAAGCGGAACGACCAGCGCATGCGAAGGGAACCTGCTCGTCTCCGACAAGGAGGCTGGCCATGAACTGGACCTCTCCCTATATTCGCAGAAGGTCTGGCGGGAGGACCTGGCCGAATTCGGGCACCTGTGGGAGTTCGAGTCCAAGGGAGGGCTCGTCGTTGCGCGCACCGAGAACGGAGCGAGCGCGCTTCAGGAACTGACCGTGAGACAGCGAACTGCCGGCATCGAGGTGAAGAACGTTGCAGCCGACGAGCTCCGGGACTACGAGCCGCACATCACGCGAGATCTTCGCGCGGGAGCCTTCTACTCTCAGGATGCGCAGGTCCAGCCGATGCTGATGGCCGCACACCTCGTCCGGCTTGCTCGAGGGCTCGGGGCTACTGTCCACACCGACACCGATGTCACAGGATTCGAACAGCAGGGAGAACGGGTGGTAGGAGTGCGCACGACCGTTGGCGCCTTCTATGCAGAAACGGTGATCAACGCCGCCGGCACGTGGGCCGGGGCCGTCGCGGAGCTCGCCGGAGTCTCGGTCCCCATCCTTCCCCGGCGCGGGTTCATCCTTGTGACCGAGCCGCTCCCGCCCACCATCTTCCACAAGGTCTATGCGGGCGAATACCTCGCCAACGTCCTTAGCTCCGACAGCAGCCTGCAGACCTCACCCGTCATCGAGGGAACCCAAAGCGGAACGGTCCTGATCGGCTCCTCCCGAGAGCGGGTCGGCTTTGACCGCACTGTCTCGCTCCCGGTCCTGAAGCGAATAGCCAAGGAAGCTTCAGACCTCTTCCCCGTGCTCGGCAGCGTGAAGATCATACGCAACTACATGGGCTTCCGCCCCTATTGCCCCGACCATCTGCCCGTCATCGGGCCAGATCCCCGCGCCCCTGGACTCTGGCACGCTGCGGGGCACGAGGGGGCCGGGATCGGCCTCGCGGTCGGCACAGCCAAGCTCATCACGCAGGCGATCATCGGCGTTTCGACTGATCTTGACCTCGCCCCCTTCGCACCCGAGCGATTCAAGGAGAATGCGCATGTCGACCACTGACGCGGACATGACGATCCTCTTCAACGGCACCCCGATCCTTGCCAGACCGGGCCAGAGCATCGCCGCCGCGCTCACGGATGCGGGCATCCGGTCGTGGCGAACCACGCGCAAGAACGACCGTCCCCGCGGCCTGTTCTGCGGGATCGGCACCTGCTACGACTGTCTCCTGACCATCGACGGTCGCCCGAACCAGCGTGCCTGCCTCGCCCAGGCCGAACCTGGCTCCATCTGCGCAGCCGACGCCCCCGAACAGGAACGAGACTAATGTCTGACCGATTCGATGTCGCCGTGATCGGTGCCGGCCCCGCCGGCCTGGCCGCCGCCGTCAACGCGAGCGAAATGGGACTCCGCGTCGTCCTGATCGACGCAGGCATCCAGCCGGGAGGCCAGTACTGGCGCCACCCCGACGAGAAGCACCCAGTGGACGACGAATCCCACGGCCACCACGGGTGGGCGGTCTTCTCCGATCTTCGCGAGAGACTCCACATGCAGCAGCAGGGGGGCAACGTCGTCTACCATCCCCGCAGCCAGGTATGGCTTATCGAACACCAGTCGGAAAATGCAGCCTTCTGGGTGCTGCACCTTAACGGTGTCACCGACCGAACCGAACCGATCGGAGCCGCCCGCACCATCCGGGCACAGCGGCTCATCCTCTGCCCGGGCGGCTACGACAGGCAGCTTCCCATCCCCGGCTGGGACCTGCCTGGGACGATGGCGGCCGGGGGAGTGCAGGCGTTGCTGAAGGGCCACCGCTCACTTGCCGGCAGGCGCGTCCTCGTCGCCGGGACCGGCCCCTTCCTCCTGCCCGTCGCCGCGGGGCTGGCAGATGCCGGTGCCAAGATTGTCGGGGTGTGCGAAGCCTCGAACCTCACCGGCTGGGTGCGCAACATCGCCAGCGCCGCACAGGTACCCTCGAAGGCCATCGAGGGCGCCAAATACGTCTCCTCCCTCCTCAGGCACCGGATCCCGTACCTTACCCGCACCGCCGTCACGGCTATCAGCGGAACCAATTCAGTCGAATCCGTCACCATCTCAAAGCTCACCGCCGACGGCGGCCCGATCACGGGAACCGAGCGGATCGTGGACGTCGACCTCGTGGCGCTCGGCTGGGGCTTCACCCCCGCGATGGAGCTCGTCCTCGCCGTCGGCGCGGAGACGCGGCAGGACGTGGACGAGTCGCTAGTGGCTGTAGTGGACGACAACCAGCGCAGCACGGTGGACCGCGTCTACATCGCCGGCGAGGCCACCGGAGTGGGCGGAGCACTCATGTCCGTCGCTGAAGGACGGCTTGCTGCCCTGGCCGCCGCTGCTGATACCGGCATCGACGTCGACCCCGCCCGCGTGCGCACCCTGCAGTCGATCATCCGCCGCTCGGCCGCCTTCGCACACGCCATGCACCGGGCTCACCCCGTGCCAAAGAACTGGCACGAGTGGCTCACTCCCGAGACCATTGTGTGTCGCTGCGAAGAAGTGTCCTACGGAGAGATCTGCCATGCGGGCGAGGAGCTCGATGTGCACGATGCCAGGACAATCAAACTCACAGTCCGCCCCGGTATGGGCTGGTGCCAAGGCAGAATCTGTGGGTTCGCAACGGCGAAGATCGCCGCGGCGAAGCAGCACCGCACCGTGGGCGCGGCTGACCTCGTACCGATCAGCAAACGGCCGTTCGCGGCCCCGGTTGCTCTGGCGGACCTCGCCGCCGACAACGACTAGCCGTCAAGGATTGCCGATGACTGTGCACGACGCCACCAGCAGACGCTTCGCTCCGTCTAGGACGAGCCAGGCCGTGTGCACCCCGACTGTGGGGGTCGGCTGAGACCCTCGCCCCCAAAGCCGGCTCCCTCACGGGAACCGATACGCGCTGTAGTGACTTTGGTGGTCCATGCCACGGGAGGCTACAGCTTTCTAATCCATCAAGGAGGAAGTGCATATGAGCAGAAAGATCGCGTTCCTAGGCTGCGGCTCGATGAACGAAGCCATCGTGGCCGGACTGCTGGCTGGCGGCTTTCCGCCGGCCGACATTGTCGCGACCGTCCGGCGGCCTGAACGGGCGAAGGAACTCGCAGGGCGTCACGGTATCACTGTCTGGGCGACGGGGGAGCACGGCGATGTCAACCAGCGGGCCGTCCGAGGCGCCGATGTGGTGGTCATCGGCGTCAAGCCGATCGGCGTCGCGGCCCTCGCCGCGGAGATCTCCGATAAATTGCCGCGCACCGCCGTCGTCGTCAGCGTCGCCGCCGCTGTCTCGATCGCTCAGCTTGAAGGTGCCCTTCCTGCCGGTCAGCCCGTCATCCGGACGATGCCGAACACGCCGTCGCGTCTCGGTCGCGGCGTCGTCTCGGTCTCCGGCGGAAGCCACGCGAGCCGCGAGCAGGTTGATCGGATTCGGAGCCTCCTTACGTGTCTGGGCCTCGTCGTCGAAGTCCCGGAAGATAAGGTCAGCGCCGTCAGCGCCGTGAGCGGCTCCGGGCCGGCCTATGCGTTTTACCTCGCGGAGGCGATGGCCGACGGCGGCGCGCATCTCGGCCTCGACCCGGAACTGTCGCTTCAACTGGCTCGCGAGACAATGGTCGGCGCGGGGTACCTGCTCGCCGTCCCCGGTGCTGAGCCGGCCGCTCTCCGCCGTGCCGTCACGAGCCCGAACGGGACAACCGAACGGACCATCGCCGTGTTCGAGGAGCGAGGCCTACGCGCGATCGTCGCGGAGGGGATGGACGCAGCGGTGAGGCGCGCCCAGGAGATCACTCGAGAGCTCGGCTGACTATGACGAGGGGGACGGAGCAGAACGCCCCATCCCCCTCGGATCGGCCGGCCACCAAGCTACCCCTCGACCAAGCGGGGCGCCCATTTGGATGCGAATGTTGGCCACCTGAAGTCTTGCAATTCGGCGGGCTGCGGCGTGCCGAGATATCGCCAAGTTCGCGCCAACTTGTAGCTACTGCGCTCACCGTGTCAATCGTCGTCCTGTTCGCCCCCGACAGAACCTGAGAGCCCCCAGATGGCGAAGCTGCCATGGTCTCGTTGCTCGAAGGACCAACCATGCCTGCGCTCTGTTCTAAGCAGGATTGGTTGTGGAGACTTCGACTTCCGGGCCGGTAAAACCACAGGCCGAAGTCATCACACTGCTAGAAGAACAGTAGCCGGGAAGTGATGTCTTACAACCTCGTCTTGTACTGACTTGAGGCTTTGGGCTCGAAACCGGAGCGCTCCCGTTAATCTTGCTTTTCAGCCGGTTCCCCGGTCTCATCCTTGAGATATAGTCCTGCCCACGGTGCTGAGACAAAGCCGTGGGCGGCCCCGTGCTGGCGCTTCTCCAAGTCAGGGATGGAGGTGTCCTGGGTAGATGCGACTGATCGCTGAACGGTTGAGGGCTGTGAGCGCTTTAATTGCGTGGCAAGTCGGGCCGCGATCAGCAGGGTGGCGACGCCGGGCACCGCGCCGGAGAGCAGCATGCCGGCTTGGGGTCCGAGATATTGGTCGATGTTGCCCAACAGAGGTCCGCCGATGGCGATGCCACCGAAATAGGCAAGTGCATAGATGCCCACGACCCGTCCGCGGATGCCGTCATTGGCGGCGAGCAGGACCGTGGCGTTCGCCGAGGTTTGCAGCAGCAGGGTGCTTGCACCGATGCCCAGCAATATTGGGCACAAGATGAGCTGCGTAGGCGCGGCGGACGAGATGATGTAGAGCCCTGAAAGGATTGCGGCAAACAGCACCAAAGTGCGCAGCCGCGTGTGGTGCTGGTGCGCAGAGATGAGGGCGCCGAGGAGCGAACCGACTGCCACGATAGCGGTGAGAAGTCCGTACCCGCCCGGGCCAGAGTCGTAGACAGACTTGGCGTAGACGGCCAGTGTCACAGGTAAGTTGCCGGTGAACATCCCGAACAGGCCGACCAGGATCGTCGGCCAAAGCACATCTGGTCGTTTCACGGCGAAGAGCAGTCCGGCACGCAGCTGCCCGCGCTCCGCCGGCACTGGCGGGGGCCCATACAACTCGTGGACGCGGATCTGAGTCACCGCGACTAGGGGCACTGTATAGGCGACGGCTGCGACGAGGAATGACCAGCCAGGCCCAACCGCGGCCACCAGGACGCCGCCGACCGCAGGGCCGATGAGCCCGGCGAGCTGAGCCACCGAGGAAGTGATGCTGATCGCACTGCGCAGCTGTGCTGGTCCGACCATCTCGTTGACGAACGCCTGCTGGGCTGGCCAAGCGAGTGCGGCCACGATGCCGAGCCCGGCTGCGATCAACTGTACCTGCCATACTTGCACCATGTGGGAGAGCGTGAGCCCGGCGAGTAGGGCAGTCAACGAGATCCAACCGGCGTAGTTGAACAGCACGATCCGGCGCTTCGGGTAGCGATCTGCGATCAGACCTCCAGCCATACCCAGCACTAGTATCGGCAGGAATACCAGCCCACCCACCAGCCCCACATCAGCCGGGCTATCCGTCACGCTGAGTACGAGCCAATTCAACGTGGTGTACAGCATCCACCAGCCTGTATTGGAGAACAGGTAGCTGGCCGCCATCAGCCGGAAGTTCCGAAAACTCAGCGAGTCGAATGTACTACGCGTCACATGATTGAGATTTCGCGGGGGCGGGGATATTTCGCTTCGGTCCGGGGTCACGGGAATCCACATCGTCGTTACGTGCGTTGTGCGATAAATTTTGGAGGAGGTGCCAATCAATCATTCTGAAATGGAATTTGATGAATTGTCTGTGATACTAAACCGCACTGTCCCACCTCATCCGGTGGCCTGAGCACCGCGGCTCTGGGGGGCGATCGCATCGCTCGGCACCTTGGCTTAGAAGGCCGGTGGCCGGTCCCTCCGAGACGCAGCCGTAAGGCTTCCGGCGCATGGGGCAGGTCGCCGGTTGACCTTAAGAGTTCAGCCCCGCACCCGTACTGATGAACCATTGTGTGAGGCATGGCTAGCGGCCAGCTGCGCTGTTCGGCGGCATGGGTCGATGGTCTCGTCGTCGATCGCACTCTAAGAAATTCCGGCAACGCCGAGCGCTCCCGAACAACCGTCGTTTTATGCTCGATGTAGGTTGTCGTCAACCGCGGATGAACGACAGTCCCCATGTTCTTGGATGCTGGAGTGGGAATATTTTCCTCGGGAAGGATATTCTTGTGATTCTCGAGCAGGGCACACTCCCTTTGGAACCGGCGGATATGTGCTAGCTGGCGATTCATCATCGGGACCACTCCTGAGGCCATGAATAAGCAAGGGCAGCTGCCAATTCATGATTGCCGAACGATTTGTTAATACGAAATTAGGCCTCCGCAAGGCTCTCTGTCCAAGACCAACTTTCCATATCACTGATTCCGGTGCGATATCCTCCATGGATTTCAACCCAGTTCTTAGACTTGGGAATCGGGAGAGCTGCGCTGGAGCGTTGTGCTGTGCAGGGCCGGTGCTCTTTGTCGGTTTTAAGGCTCGAATCTCTTTAGCTGTCCTGATCCGCCAAGTTGGACCGGTTCCTGAAGCGGTCCTGAAGATGGCATCGTCAGGTGCTACCCATGCTCGGGTATGCCGGAAGACAGTGGTGCCGTGGCCCAAATGACGTTTCCGATGTCGGCAGGCTTGAGGCCCTGGTCTGAATCGCACCGGCCGAACTGAAGGGGCGGACGAATGCATATCGAGCGCCATGCGCGGCCCGTGCGACCGATCTGCACCCACAAACTATGACTTGCTTGAGGATTCGCCAGATCGATTGGCAATTCGCCGACGAGGCTGGCAAGCCACAGTAAAATAAGACCCTTCTGGCGGCTCTCCCCGGGGCCTGGTCAAACGCCGACAATGGACGTCAGGCGGGGCTGCCTGGCGCCGCAGAATGGTGGATCCGATCTCCCAGTGCATTTCACCATGGCATTGCCCGCGGCTTGCTGACCGCGGCGATGCCGCGGTTGTGCAGGTGCGTCCGGATCGCGCGGGATGTATAGGTGTTGTCCCCCGGTGTAAGCGGCAACTTTAAACTGACCGGAGACGGCAAAACTGATTGACCGTTCGGCGAGTTCTAGTGAACGTTGCAACACCCCCGAATAATCGGGAGTCGCAACACCCATGGAATCACCATCAGAAAATAGTCTCTCCTTAAGGGAAAAATCTCCTTTACCGGAAGAACCGGCGCCTTGGTCTGGGGCTGCCGTGAAGCGTCAGCAGCAGTCTCATACCCGTGCGCAAAGACAGGATTTCCTGTCCGCCGTGGCGCGGTTGGGAACTGTCGCCGAGGCGGCTCAGGAGCTCGGCATCAATAGGAGTACCTGCCAGAAGTGGGCGAACGCTGCCGGGATCAGGCCGCAGCGCCAGTACAGCCAGGCGGACAAGGACCACTTCTATGCCGTTCTGGACCGGACCGGCACCATCACTGCGGCGGCCCAGGAGCTGGGATTGAACATCAGCACCGCGCATAACTGGGCCGGCAAGGTCAATCCTGCCGCGAGAAAACCACGGGCCACGAGGACTGTGAAGCCTGCTTCGGCGCACCCACCGGCGGTGATTGAGGAGTTCCTGGGTCTGCTGCGCGAAGTCGGCAACGTGAGCGCGGCAGCCCGGCAACTGGGCCTGAACCACTCCACCTGCCACAACTGGGCCAAGGCCGCCGGTCTGGTCTCCGTCGGTACGCGAGGCCCATCGGCGAAGCAGATTCACTACCTGCGCCTGCGCCGGGAAGGAACCGGCCGGAGGGACGCCGCCCTCGCCGTCGGCGCCAGCAAACAGAGCTCCTACGTGTGGGACCGGCAACAGGCTGCAAAGGACACGGCCCCGGCCCAAGGCCAAGCAGCGGATCTGCCGTATAAACAGGAAGTGAGAACTACATTCGCGGAACCTCCGGCCCCTGCAGCGGCACCAGAGCGGACGGCAGCGGCAGCGCCGGAGCTGCCAGCGTCAGCGACGGAGCCAGCACCCGCCGCGGTGGCGCTGGAAGCTCTGGAGCAGCCCATCAGCGCCCGCTACCTTTCCTTGCAGGAGCGGGAGAGGATCGCGGATCTGCGCTCCCACGGGACCTCCATGCGGGCGATCGGCAGGGCGCTGGGCCGGTCCATGGGCACCATCAGCCGGGATATCGAGCGCAACAGCCACCCCATGCTGGGTTACCGGCCTTACGGTGCTCACCGGGCTGCCACGGCGGCCCGTGCACGGCCGAAGGACAGTAAGCTGGCAGAACCCGGGGAACTGCACGACTACATGAAGACCAAGCTCCTCACCCGCTGGTCCCCGGAACAGATTTCGAAGCTGCTGATCAAGGAATTTCCCGATGACGAGCAGATGCGCGTGAGTCCCGAAACGATCTACCAGGCCCTGTACTTTCAGGCCCGCGGCGGGCTCAAACGCGAGGTCAAAGAGGCCCTGCGCAGCGGCCGGACACGCCGCAAGCAGCACAGGAATCCCGAGGAACGCACCAGCCGTTTCCGGGATCCGATGATCAACATTTCCGAACGCCCCGCCGAGGTCGAAGACCGCGCCGTCCCAGGCCATTGGGAGGGGGACTTGGTGACCGGAGCCTACAACCAGTCGGCGATCGCCACCCTGGTCGAACGCACCACCCGCTACGTGATGTTGGTGCACCTGCCGGTGGACCATACTGCCGAATCGGTCCGCGACGGGCTGATCAAGACCATGTCCACCCTGCCGGCGCACCTGCGCGGATCCCTGACCTGGGACCAAGGCGCTGAAATGGCCAAACACAAGGCCTTCAGCATCGCCACCGACATGGACGTCTACTTCTGCGACCCCGCCAGCCCTGGCAGCGCGGATCCAACGAGAACGCCAACGGGCTGCTGCGCCAATACTTCCCGAAAGGCACGGACCTGAACGCCTACGGGCCAGAGGACCTCGAGCATGTCGCCCAGGAACTCAACGCCCGACCACGCAAGACACTGGACTGGGACACCCCAGCCGAGCGTCTACGTGATTTACTGATAGCCAGCTAAGCACGGGTGTTGCAACGACCCTTAGAATTCAAGCAGCGGGCAAACCAACATGCCGCCACCGGTCATTCATAAGTTGCCGTTGACACCCCGGTGCGCGGTCCGGGCGAGTCCGCGGCCTGCCCGGTTGACGGTCAGATGCTTCATCAGACGCGGGAACATCGGCGCGTCCCGTCCCTGACCAGGGTGCGAAACGGTCTGATCTAGTTCCTCAGAGCGGGAATTCAGTCGCCGTTTTTTTGAGAGCGGGACTCGGACAGAATTTGCTCTGCGAGACGGAATGATTCAAGGGCAGCAGGAGCGCCGCAGTACACCATCGTCTGAAGCAGGACTTCTTGGATTTCGTGTTCTGTAACACCATTGTTAATCGCCCCACGGAGATGGCCTGTGAGCTCATGGGGCCGATTGAGGGCTGTCAGCATAGCCAGATTGAGCATGCTGCGGATCTTCGGCGTGAGACCTGGGCGATCCCAGATCCTTCCCCAAGCGAACTCCGTGACCAG
This sequence comes from Arthrobacter sp. FW306-1B-G06A, assembly GCF_058781765.1. Classification (NCBI taxonomy): domain Bacteria; kingdom Bacillati; phylum Actinomycetota; class Actinomycetes; order Micrococcales; family Micrococcaceae; genus Arthrobacter; species Arthrobacter sp. FW306-1B-G06A. Next base: position 16,500 of record NZ_JBYSXB010000031.1, read on the forward strand.
CTCTTGAACGAGGCGAGAGAAATCGCTGGCTTGCTCTAGCGATCGCTTCACGTGGGCGTCTCCCATAACGCTTTTTCGCATCAACAAGCCTGCCCGATAGCTTTCATCGTGCCTTCTTGAATCGGTCATCCAATCTCGTTTCTCGTGCCCAATCCTTCGTTTCTGCAGGTGGCATATCCCGCAGAAGTCCGGACTTGTGGATGTGGTGCTGATGCCGGTGCGGTGTTGATGGATTCCGTCGGGGTCAGGCCCTCGGACGCGTCGATACAGTCCGGACTCAGAGACTGCCGGCCCCGAACGAAGTGGCCGTGCGAGCCTGGATATCACCGGCGGATGCAGGCAGCAATCCCTCGATGACATGCGGATCCGACATGCGGGACAAGCCGCCCTGGGCGCGGATGTCGGCGGGAACGCGCTCGAGCGCCATGACGGCCACGGCACCGGCATCTTCGGCGATGCGGGCCTGCTCGACGTTGACGACTCCATGACGACGCCGCCCTTGAGCATCTCGGCCATGCCCCGCTTCACGCGGCTACTGCCTGTCGTCGGAATGGCGGTTCTCTGGGGTTTTGGTTCCATGGCTTTGACCTCTTGACTAAGCGGGAGGGAATCGTGACGCGATTCCATCCCGCTTGATGTCATGGGACTTAGACGGCGGCTGCTTCGTGGACGATGGCAGGGCCCGGCAAGTCGGGGAAGGCGTCGGCGACCCCCTGATATACGATCCGGCCGTTGCGGGTGTTGACGCCGCGGGCGAGGGCGGGATTGGCGGCCAGCGCGGCCTCGACGCCGGCGCCCGCGATCTGCCGGATGAAGGGCGCCGTCGCGTTGGTAAGGGCGCGCGTGGATGTCTGCGGGACGGCACCGGGCATGTTGGCCACGCAGTAGTGGCGGATGCCGTCCACTTCAATGATGGGGTCCTCGTAGGTTGTCGGCCGCGATGTCGCAAAAGCGCCACCTTGGTCGATTGCAACGTCGATAAGGAGGGCGTCGGGGCGGAGAATGGCGAGTTGCTCCCTGGTGATCACCTTGGGTGCGGCCCGGCCGGGGACCAGGATTGCGCCGATGACGACATCGGCCTGCGCGAGTTCGGAAGCGAGGGTCGCGGGGTCTGACATCAAGATGCGCGCGCGCCCTGCGAAAAGCGCGTCGAGTTGGCGGATCCGCTGGGCGGACATGTCCAGTACCGTGACTTCGGCCTGCAAACCGAGAGCGATGAGTGCGGCCTGGGTGCCGACCGCGCCGCCTCCGATGACGAGCACCCGGCACGGCGCCACGCCGGGAGATCCGCCCAGCAGCAGGCCGGGGCCGCCTCCGTGGCGGGTCAGGTGAGTTGCGGCGGCGTGGGCGGCAAGGCGCCCGGCGATCTCGCTCATCGGCGCGAGCAGGGGCAGGCCGCTGCCGTCTTGCACGGTCTCGTAGGCGATGCCGAGAGTCTTGGCTTCCAGCAGCGCTTCGGTGAGAGGCCGATCCGCGGCCAGATGCAGGTAAGTGAACAGCGTGAGATCGGGGCGGAGGAACTGGTACTCCGACGCGATGGGCTCCTTGACTTTTACGAGCAGCTCGGCACCCGCCCAGGCCTCGGCCTGGCTCGCAAGCTGGGCGCCTGCCAGAACGTACTGTTCGTCGCCGAACCCGGCAGCGGTGCCCGCGTCCCGTTCGACGAACACGGTGTGGCCGTCCTGCACCAGCACGGCGACACCAGCGGGGGTGAGACCGACGCGGTCTTCCTTGGTCTTGATTTCCTTGACGGTAGAGATACGCATTGTGAATTTCCTTCAGTGCTATCGGGTGGTGGTTAGTGGGTGCCGCGGCGCGCGACGTTGTAGAAGCGCACTTCCTGGTACTCGTCGAGTCCTTCCGCACTGCCCTCACGTCCCAGGCCGGATTGCTTGACGCCGCCGAAGGGTGCTGCGGCGTTGGAGGGGACGCCCTGGTTGATCCCGACTATGCCGGTTTCGAGGGCGTCGGCGACGTTGAGCGCCCTGTCGAGGTTCTCGGTGAATACATAGCCGGCGAGCCCGAATTCGGTCGCGTTTGCACGGCGAATTACGTCGGCTTCTGTGCTGAAGCGCTGGATCGCGGCGACGGGACCGAAAATCTCGGTTCTGGCGATGTCGGCTGTCGCATGGATATGGTCAAGCACAGTGGGCTGGAAGAAATGGCCGGGACCGGCGATGGCGTGGCCGCCTGTGTGCACGCTTGCCCCGCGGGCGACCGCGTCGTCGACGAGCTGTCGCATGCTTTCTACCGCGCGGTGGTCGATGAGCGGGCCAAGATCCACCTCGTCGGCGAGTCCGTCGCCGACACGGGCCGCGGCCATCTTCTCGACCAGGCCTTCGACGAACGCGTCGGCGATGCCTTCCTGGACGTAGATGCGGTTGGCGGCGATGCACGACTGGCCGCCGTTACGCATTTTGGCGGCGTAAGCGCCATTGACTGCCCGTTCGAGATCAGCGTCGTCGAACACGATCAGGGGTGCGTTGCCGCCGAGCTCCATCGAGGTCCGCAGGACGTTCTGTGCAGCAAGGCGTAGAAGTGTCTTGCCCACATCGGTGGAACCGGTGAACGAGACCTTGCGCACCCGGTCGTCCGCGAGGACAGCTTCGCTGAAAGCCGAAGGATTGGTGGTGGCGACAATCTGAATGAGGTCAACCGGTACACCGGCCTGCCTCGCCAGATTGACCGCATAGTAGGTGGTCAAGGGCGTGAGGGTGGCTGGCTTGATCACCACGGGGCAACCGGCAGCCAAGGCGGGGGCTATCTTGCGGGTGGCCATTGCCAGTGGGAAGTTCCACGGGGTGATCAGCACGGACAGTCCGACGGGGGCACGTCGGGTGAGCAGGGTTCCGCCGCCGGCTGGCACGTCGCGGACGTTGCCGGCGCCGCGGACTGCTTCCTCGGCGTACCATCGGACGAAATCGCTCCCGTAGCTGACCTCAGCGCGGGCTTCAGCCAGGGGTTTGCCCATCTCGCGTGTGATGAGCAGGGCGATGTCCTCGGCGTTCTCGATGATCAGGTCGTACCAGCGGCGCAGGATGTCAGCACGCTGGCGCGGGGTGCGCGCGGCCCACTCTTGTCCTGCGGCGTGGGCTGCTGATACCGCTTCCAGTGCCTCGGCCGGGTGGGCGTCGGGCACCTGGGCGATGACGTCGTCGGTGGCCGGGTTTGTAACACCGAATACGTTGCTGCTGCCGGGCAGATCCAGGCGGGCAAGGACCGCATCGGCGGCGGCCGCCCGGTCCGGGTTCGCCCTGGCCAGCGGCGTGCCTGTCTTGGTGGTCGGGTTCGTGGTCACTTGGCTTCCTCCTCGGACAGGACATGGTCGATGGCGTCGACAAAGCCCTTGAGCTCGTCGTCTGTGGTGATGAACGGGGGGCTGATCTGCAGCGTGTTGCCGCGCAGGGGACGGGAAATGTACCCCAGCTCCAGCAGGGCGTCCGTGGCCTTCTCGGCGGCGATGCTGTCGTCGAGCGTGACACCGCCGAGGAAACCTGCGACCCGGACCTGGCTGACACTGGCCCGGCGTGCGGCGAGTTGTTTGAGTTCGCTGCTCAACTGCTGCTCCAGTTCTGAGGACCGAGCCAAGAGGTTGTCTTTTTCCAGGACGTCCAGGTTGGCCATGGCAACGGCGCAGGCCGTTGCGTGGCCGGCGTAGGTGGCGCCGTGACGGAAGATCGGAGTGGCCGGGTCGTCGATGTAGAACGGCTGCCAGATCTTCGGTGCGACCAGCACTCCACCAAGGGGTGCGTAGCCGGAGGTGACGCCCTTGGCGAAGGTGACAAGGTCGGGTGTCAAGCCGAAACGTTCGGCGGCGAACATTGTGCCGGTGCGACCGAAACCTGTGATGACTTCGTCGAGGATGAACAAGATGTCGTGCTCGCGGCACAGCTGCTGGACGGTTTCGAGGTATCCGGGGACGGGCGGGTTGACGCCTCCGGTGCCCTGGATGGGTTCAGTGACGAAGGCGGCGATGTTTTCCGCCCCCAGCTCGGCGATGGTTCTGGCGAGGGCGTCGGTGTCGTGGACGGGGACGCGTGCGGTTTCCGGGACGAGTGATTCGGTGCCGTAGCCCTCGCGGTTGAAGTCCAGTCCGGCGATGCTGGTGCCGTAGGCGTGCAGGCCGTGGTAGGCGTGTTCACGGCTGAGGATGATGGTCTTTGTGGTGCGGCCTTCGCGCTGCCAGTGTCGGCGGGCGAGCTTGCAGGCGACGTCGATGGCGTCGGAGCCGCCTGAGTTGAGAATGACCTTCGGATCGTCGATGGGGGACAGCGCGGCGAGGCGTTCGGCCAGCCCGATCGCCTGGTCGTTGGCGAACCTGGCGAAGATGTGGTGGGTCTCCAGCTTGAGCATTTGGGCGTGGGCTGCTTCGGCGATCGCGGGGTGGGAGTGGCCGATGTTTGCGTGCCAGAGGCCGGCGGTGCCGTCGAAGAGGCGGCGGCCGTCGGTGGTTTGCAGGTAGCAGCCTTCGCCTCGTTCGATGACGATCTGGCGTCCGAGGACGGAGGGGATGTGCGCCTGGGCAGACCACAGGGCGGGCCCTTGGAGGATGCGGGGGTTGGTGGACATGGTTGTTTCTTTCCTCTCGGGTGTGTGGGCGTCAGCGGGCGGTGTAGCCGCCGTCGACCGGGATGCAGGCGCCGGTAATGTAGGCCGCTTGCTCCGAGGCAAGGAAGCTGACGGTGGCGGCGACGTCGGCAGGGGCGGCGAGGCGGCCGAGGGGGATAGCGACAACAACGTCACGGTCTGTCTGCTCAGGGTCGGCCTGGGCGTTGACCCAGTCGTCGTAGAGCGGGGTGCGGGCCATGCCCGGAGCGACGGCGTTGACGCGGATGTTGCGGTGGGCGAGCTCCACTGCCGCGGCAGTGGTGAGTGCATTGATTGCGCCCTTGGTGGCGCTGTAGATGCTCATAGTGGGCACTCCGACAGTGGCCAGGCGCGAGCTGATGTTGATGATGGCTCCGCCCCGGTCCATCCGTTTGGCGCCTTCCTGCAGCACCGCGATAGCGGCAATGGTGTTGACCTCGAATAGTTTGCGGATCTCGTCCAAGGGCACATCGAGCAAGTCGCCGGTGTGGTCCTGGGCGGCGTTGTTGACGACCACGTCGAGCCGCCCGTAGGTCCGGACAGCCGCATCGGCCAGGGCTGCGGGGGCTCCGTCGGCCGTTAGGTCCAGGGCGATGAAGGTGGCGTTGTCGCCCAACTCCTCTTGAACCTTCAGGCCCCGTTGGTGGTCCCGGCCCGTGATCACCACATTGAAACCGTCGGCGTGCAAGCGACGCGCGATGTCGTGACCGATCCCCGAAGTGGAGCCGGTGACAATGGCGGTGCGGCGCGTCACGGGTTGGCTCCGATCATGTCGACGGCGCGCTTGAGCCGGGCCACGCCCTCATCGATGCGCTCGGGCGTGGATGTGGCGAAGCATAGGCGCAGCGCGTTCCGGAAGTTGCCGGCGGCGGAGAAAGCGGGGCCAGGTATGTAGGCGACGCCCTCGGCAAGCGCGGTATCGAACAAGGCTGTGGTGTCGACTTGTTCGTCGGCGAAGGTGAGCCACAGGAAGAACCCGCCCTCGGGATCGGTGGCGCGGGCGGCGTCGCCGAAATGGCGCACCAACGCAGCCTGCATGGCCTCCTTACGCTGGCCGTAGAGGCCGCGCACACGGTCGAGGTGAGGCTGTAAGTGATCGCCGGCCAGGAAATCCGTGACGGTCTGCTGGGTGGGCACGCTTGTGCAGGTGTCCATGGCTTGCTTCGCGTTGATCAGCAGCGGTTGCAGGCTCGGGTCGGCGTCGACCCAGCCGATCCGCAATCCGGGTGCGAGGATCTTTGAGAAGGTCCGCACGGAGAACACCCTGGGGTTTCCAGGGTCGATTTGGCTGAATTCAGGGATTGGACTGCCGCCGAACCGCAGCAGACCGTAGGGGTCGTCGTCGATGATGACTGCACCCCATTGGCCTGCGAGTTCGAGGAGCTGCTCGCGGCGCCGCTCTGATTGGGTGACACCGGAGGGGTTCTGAAAATTCGGGATCGTGTAGATCGCCTTGGGCGTCCGGCCGGCCTGCGCGACGAGATCCGGCAGCGCTTCCACGATCAGACCGTGCTCGTCCAGCGGCGCCTCCAGCAGATCGGCGCCATAAGACCGGGCGGTAGCGTTGCCGTTGGTGTAAGTGGGACCTTCGACGATCACGAGATCACCGGGATCAACGAAAAGTTTGCACGCCAGATCCAGGCCCTGCATGCCGCCGGTGGTGACAAGGATCCGGTCGCTGCTGCTGATGATTCCCTGGCCAGCTTGGAGTTTGAGGATCTGCTCGACCAGCGCCGGCTCGCCTTCCGTGGCTCCATAGCTGTACTTGCCCGGAACCCGCCGGGCGGCATAGTGGTCGAGGAGATCGACAGGCATGAGCTCGTCGCTCGGGGCGCCCATAGCAAAGCGGACAATGTCGTGGGTCTGGCGGGCGAGTAGGGACGTCGAGGAGTCGATAATCGATCCCGCGAGATCGGATGCCCGCTCGGCCAGAGATAGTGGACTGTCGGTCATTTTTGTCCTCCGTTTGATTAAGTCCTTCTAATCCACGCTATGGCCGCAAACCTTTCAGGAAAAGCGACGATTAGTGACAGAGAAGTGTTACCGATTCTGACCATTCGAAGGTGGACCTTCATAAGCGGACCGGACTTCGGTGTGGAGGTGGTCCGGGGACCGTATGGGCATGCGGCCGTGTTTGCCCTGAGAACCCTTGGAAGCCTGCACGGAGTCCCGTGCTCAGACCGCTGTCAATGCCGTGAGTACCGGTTGTCGGCGGTGCAGCGCTGGCAATGCAGGATAGTCTGGCCGCATGCTGGATGTTCACCGACTGGTACTGCTTCGTGAAGTGAAACTACGCGGCACCATCACCGCTGCCGCGCGGGCACTTTCATACACCCATTCCGCGGTCTCCCAACAGCTCGGCCTGCTCGAGAAGGAAGCCGGGGTCCCCCTTTTGGAAAAGGTCGGGCGTGGCATACGTCTGACTCCGGCGGCTGAAGATCTCGCCCGTCACGCCGAGGACATTCTTGCCATTCTCGAGCAAGCCGAAGCAGATCTGGCTGCCAGCGACACCCAGGTACGAGGAACGTTGCGGCTCGCTGCTTTCACGACAATCAGCCGGACCACGGTGCCACAGGTCATCGAAACGCTTGAGCGGCAACACCCGGCGCTGGATACCCGATTCCGGCTGGTCGAGCCGGAAGAAGGACTGTTGCTGCTCTCCTCGCGCCGCATCGATGTGCTCGTTGCGGACAGCTATGACGCGTACGAGTCGGTGCGCCCGGATTTTCACGCGGATCTGCTCTTGCACGACCCGGTCCGCGCCTACCTGCCGGCTCACAACAGTCATGACAGCATCGAAGCGCTGCGGCGTGTGCGCTGGGTGCTCGAACCCAGCGGCACTGAAGCGCATGCCTGGGTGCTCGGGCTATGCCGGCAATACGGTTTCGAACCCGAAGTCGCCTACGAGTCTCCGGACCTGCTGTTCCACCTGCGGATGGTTGAGGCGGGACTCGCCGCCGCCTTTCTTCCGGACCTTCTCGTTCGCGACGCACGCACGCAACTCGCGCCATCGTCATTGCTGGGCACTCACCAGCAACGGAGCATCTCGATGGTCTGTCGTGCCGGAGCAGAACGGCGCCCCTCCGTGGCGGCCTGCCGCGACGCCTTCATTCACCATCTCACGCAATGACGGGTCGGCCTCCAGGGAAGTCGGAGTTGAACCAAGGCCTGGGTCCAACCAGTCGCAGCTTGAATGCGGCCAACTAACTCCACCGGCGGGGCTGGCTTCAGGCGTCCTGACCAGTCAACAGGCCAAACGTCAGCGTAGCTAACAGTTGATCGTCACTAATTGTCGCTCCACCTGAAGCATTTCCGCTCCTAGGATGAAGGGACAACCCCCGGCACCAGCAACTTGCGTACGGAGCGACGACGATGTCCTTGATCAACCATTCCAGCCCACAATCAGCGGCCGAACCCTGGGCGTTTTAGTGCCGACCGGATCGGGAGCGACTGCGCCGTCCGGAATCCTCCAGGACGCTCGCCGGCCGGCCTGATCGGAACCCAGAATTAAACCGTGCGGGGATTGGGGCCGGCACCGGCGCGAAGTCCCTCAAGACAGGCGAGCACACGACCACAGCGCAGATGCGTTGTAACCGGAACCTGCGCTGCTCCCGCCAGTTCTAACTCGACAGGCCATGCTGCACAGGCATCTCCACGCACCTGAAGCGAAGAGATGAGCATTGAGACTAAGGAACACAATATGCCCCTAATCAACGAAACACAGAAGACCCTAACCACCGAGATCGAGGTGCTGGTCGAGTCCCAGGCAACTGTATTTACCGATCTCGCAGATGCGATCTGGGATTGCCCTCAGCTGTCATGGGCCGAATCCGACGCCGTGCAGCGCCATGTCGCCTTGGCTGAGAAGTACGGCTTCCGTGTCACTGCCAACCTCGCCAACATCCCGACGGCGTTCTGCGCAGAAACCGGCGAGGGCGGCCCGGTGATTGCGTTTCTGGGTGAATACGACTCCCTCGCCGGACTCAGCCAGGAGTCCGGCGCGGCCGTACAAATCCAGGACCCCGCCAACACCAGCGGAAACGGCCAGGGCTGCGGGCACCATCTACTCGGCGCGGGTTCGCTGCTGGCAGCAGTCACCACCGCGGCCTACCTGAAGGAACGAAAGATTCCCGGGCGCGTCCGCTACTACGGGTGCCCCGCAGAGGAGTCTGGATCCGCGAAGACCTTCTTGGTGCGGGAGGGAGCCTTCGATGACGTGGACGCCGCGGTGACCTGGCATCCTGGAACTTCGTTGACCGCCCGCCAATGGCTGGCTTTGGCGACCATGGATGTTTACTTCACATTCCACGGGCTCGCGGCCCATGCCGCCGGCTCGCCGGAAGCTGGACGAAGTGCCCTCGACGCCGTCGAGTTGATGAATGTCGGGGTGAACTTCCTGCGCGAACATATGTCTTCTTCGTGCCGTGTCCACTACGCCATCACTGATTCCGGAGGAGTATCCCCGAACGTCGTGCAAGCCCGGGCCACCGCGTACTACACCGTCCGAGCAGAGACAGTCGCCCAGACTCGTGAGCTCTACGAACGGGTCGTCAACATCGCCCGGGGGGCCGCGCTGATGACGGACACCACGCTCGAAATCGAATTCGACGGCGGATCCGCGCACATATTGCCCAATGAGGTCCTCGAACAAGCCCTTTACCGGCACACCGAACGGTTCGGTGGCGTACCTTTCGACCACCACGACCAAGAGACCGCCGGCAAGTACACCGAGGCCCTGCCCTCCGCCACGCTGTTAGCGGCGAAACGTGAGCTCGGCATTCCCGTCCAGGATCCGCGGTCCCTGCACGACGGGCTGGTGCCGCTCGACACGTCCAGTCCACGCAAGCAGCCCACCGGCTCAAGCGACGTCGGAGACGTCAGCTGGACGACGCCGACCGTGCAGCTCACTGCTCCCTGCGTATCTCTCGGAGCACCAGGGCACTCCTGGCTGTGGGTGGCACAAGGCAAACTCCCGGCCGCACACAAAGGCATGTTGCATGCCGCAAAAATCATGGCCGCGACCGCGAGTAACCTCTTCATCGACCCTGCGCTGCTCGGCCGCGCCCGGGCCGAATTCCGCGCGATCACCGACGACACCCCCTATGACTGTCCCGTCCCCGGCGACGTGCTGCCCCCGCCGGCACGTCGACGTCGGACTGGCGAGAGATCATGACCGCGCCATTCTCCTTGAAATGGATTCCTCATCGAGCTAGGACGGAGAAAAGGGTTCCACTAGTAGATTTCAGCCTCCTCGGCACTGCAGAGCAGCAAGCAAGGACTTGAAAGCGGCAATGCTCACACCTGATACAAGGAGTCAGCCTCATGGGACATCCATCCGAGAATAATCAAAGTTCACACAAACCGGATCGCGTCTACGACACGGAGGGTTCGGTTGCCACGAATGTCGCAGACGGATTCACCATGGTGGCCGTTGGCGATCTGATAGTGACACGGTCACTGACAAAGGGGCGGGATACCGGTTTCGGGGCCATCACAGAAATCCTCCGCGATGCCGATGCCACGTTCGGCAACTTGGAGACCAACATCTTTGACATCCGATCGTTCACCGGAAGCCCCCAGGCCGAATACGGCGGCGCTTACCACGTCAGCCTTCCCGAACTCGGGCCCGATCTGCGGGCGATGGGCTTCAACCTCGTGGGCCGCGCGAACAACCATTCGCTGGACTGGGGAGTTGAAGGCATGCGTGAAACAAGCCATGCGCTGGACGATAACGGGATCATCCACGCAGGTGTAGGCGAAAATCTTGCACAGGCCGGCGCCGCCCGCTTCCTGGAGACCACCCGAGGGCGCGTGGCCATGGTGTCGTATGCCTCGACGTTTACGGAGCAGTCTCGGGCAGCCGACCCGGCAGGCGAAGCACCCGGCAGGCCAGGACTCAACAGCCTTCGACTCGCACACAGCATCGTCGTCCCGCAGGAGATCCTCGAAAGCCTGCGGCGGATCCAGGAGGCATTGCCCGGCCCAAGGATCCGGTCCGAGGATTCGAACAGAGTCAGGATCGCCGGGGCGACGTATGAAGCAGGCGACAAGGCTGCTTTCAGATACGAAGCCGACCCCCGAGATGCCGCCGGTATCCTGCGAAACGTTCGCCGCGGGAAGCAGTTCGCCGATTTCTGCATCGCCACCAATCACGGTCACGAGCCCGGAAACTGGAGCCAGGAACCGCCGGAGTATGAGCAGGCTTTTGCCCGTCGGCTCATCGATGCCGGAGCCGACGCCTATATCGCCCACGGGCCCCACCAGTTACGGGGCATCGAGATCTACAAGGGCCGACCGATCTTCTACAGCCTGGGCAACTTCATCATGGACGACCTGCGCACCCCCGTGGGTGCTGACATGTTCGCCGAGTACGGCAAGGACCCCCGGAGCGACACCGATGCCGAAGTGACAGTTGCAGAGATGACCGGAGGCTACGGCGTGCCCGAGTTGGCTTTCTCAGACCCGATCTACTACGAGAGCATCGTCGCCGCCAGCCGATTCGAACACAACGAGCTGGCCGAACTGCGGCTTTATCCGATCGAACTCGGGCACACGGAGCGATTCGCGAACCGTGGAATACCGCGGAACGCGCCCGCAGCCCAAGCTCGAAGGATTCTCGAGCGCCTGCAGAAACTCTCGGCACCTTACGGGACGCAGATTTCAATCGAGAACAACGTCGGCGTCATCAGGCCGGTATCACCTACCGATGCCACCGCGTCAACAAACAATTTTCCGGATCCCGAAACAGCAAGCGCGTCACGACCGCAAGCCTCTGTCCCCGGGGTTCGGGGGATGGCCACGCCGACCACGTAACTTATGGGCGACAGAAACAGCAAACAAGATCTGACACTACTTGGATCGAAATACAACTTCGGGCGGCAACGCAGCTGCCCCGACTTTCAGGAGGATGGATTGACACCAACGATCAAACGGAACTTTTTCCACTTGGGCACGCTGTTTACAGGAGCGAAGCAGTACGAAAACTTCTCCCGCGCCAAAGATTTGTTCCCCACCACGACACTGACAGCTTCTTCGACTCCGTATGACTGGCCGGAGGGCGAGCCGATCGAACTGCCCGAAACCTTCGAGCACTACGGGCAGACCAAATCGATGGAGGAGCATTTTCAGGCCACCGATAGCGGGGCCCTCCTGGTGCTCCATGATGGGAAGGTGCGCTACGAGCGCTACGCCCTTACTGGTGGCAGGAATGTTCAGTGGGCTTCGTGGTCGGTCGCCAAGAGTTTTACCTCGACCCTCATCGGGATCGCCCTCGAGGAAGGACTGATCAAGAGCATCGACGAGCCGGTCAGCAACTACGTCCAAGTGCAGCCAGGCTCGGCCTACGACGGTGTGCCGATCCGCACGGTCCTGAGAATGCGCTCCGGAGCCCGATGGGTCGAAGAAGAATGGGAACCGGACAATGATTTCGCCAAACTCGCCGACGCTGCCGACAGTGAGCAGTTCATCGCCAGCCTGGGCCGCGCAGCGGAACCGGATACCGTTTTCCTATACAACACCGCCGATACCCAGGCGCTGGGCTCTGTGCTGAAGCACGCTACCGGCCGGACCGTCACCGACTACATGCAGGAGAAGCTGTTCGAACCTCTGGGCATGACAGATGAAGGCTACTGGCTAATCGACGGCACCGGCGCGGAAGCGGCAGGGTACGGCCTGAACATGACTGCACGCGACTACGCCAGGCTGGGCGAGCTTTACCGCAACGACGGTATGTGGCAGGGCAAGAGCATCGTCACCAAGGAGTGGGTCACCGACGCGACTTCATCGCCCGAGGTCTACTATCCGGGCAGCGTTGTCTCCGGTTACGGATACCAGTGGTGGACACTCGGAGGTGACCGCGGTGACTACACTGCTGCTGGCATCTACAATCAGCGCGTCTACGTCGACCCGGCCAGGAAAGTCACGATTGTCAAACTCTCCGCCAATCCGCGCTTCGGCTTGTCCGGTGACGACGCCGACAACCGCAGCCTGGAAGTGGCTTCCTACCTACGGGCCATCGCCGACGTATTCTAAGAAGTGACCAGACCGAGGGCGTCCTTGCAGGACTTTGAACCAAAGCAGGAGCCGTGAACGGTCACGGGCCCGGCGAAACATAGGCCACCTTGACCGGCCGGGAACGGGGATGCTAAATCCGCTTTCTCTCCGGTGAGGATCTCCGGGTGAACGACCCCTGAGTGGCCGCCAATTGCCGATGGGCACATAGTTCTTCGTGGTCCCAAGGCCCGCCGTGCCAGGGTGCGGGGCCCACATCCATCGGGATTCTGCCCTGCTTTCCATGTCGACATGCACCAAGCTCTTCCTCCAAAGCGGCATAGGCCACCTAATGACATCCCGGTGTGGCTATATAAGTGAGTTCGGAGGGCATTTGTCACTGAGTTCCCGCAGCGAGCTAAGGCCACCGCTCCGAGCAATCTCGTACGCGACGTCAAGACGCCGCGCCCGCGCCTCCGCCCTTCAAATATGCGGCCGACTTGTAGCACGTCGTGGTGGCCAGGCAGTACAGAAATCGGCAAGGGTTTCCTTCGTCGAGCTGGAATTGAGCGGCCACGGTCAGGGTCGACAAGGGTCACCATTCAGCGAGAGAACCGTCAGGGTGGCGCCAAACCGGTGCCCGCCATCGGTGTCCGCGTTTGTCTGCTTTGCGGACGGCGTCCTCGTCGATCGTCACGCCGAGCCCGGGCGCGTTCCATTGGCGTATCGCGCCGTTGACGAACGTGAAGGGTGTTGGGTCGATCATGTAGTCGAACGGTTCGACGCCCATGTTGTAGTGCATGCCGATGCTCTGTTCCTGGATCAGGAAGTTCGGTGTAGCGAACGCTACTTGCAGGCTGGCTGCTAGGGAGATCGGGCCTAACGGGCAGTGTGGTGCCATCAGGGTGTCGAAGGTCTCGGCGAGGGCGGAGATGCGGCGAACCTCTGAGATCCCGCCGGCGTGTGATACGTCGGGCTGAGCAACCGCGATCCCGGCTTGGAGGGCCGGAAGGAAGTCCGTTCGGGAGTACAGTCGCTCTCCGCACGCGATGGGGACTGGGGTTGCCTGGACAAGTTCCCGGAGGAGGTGGGTGTATTCGGGGAGCACGGGTTCTTCCACGAACAGCGGCTGCAGCGGGGCGAGCTCGGGGATGACTTTGCGGGCTGCAGCGAGGCTGAATCGGCCGTGGAAGTCCACGGCGATATCTCGGTTGTCGCCCAGTACCTCCCGGACGGCAGCGACCCGGGAGACAACCTCTTTGACGTCCGCTGGCGTGGGCATCCGGTTCATACGGCCAGATGCGTTCATCTTTACAGCGGTGAGACCAGCTTCGATTTGTTCTTCTGCAGCTTCGGCAACCTCGGTGGGTTCGTCCCCTCCGATCCACCCGTATACGCGAACTTCGTCCCGGACTGCGCCGCCGAGTAGCTGGTGGACGGGGACACCGAGGGACTTGGCGAGGATGTCCCAGAGTGCTTGGTCAATGCCCGCGACCGCGCTGGCGAAGACGGGCCCCCCACGGTAGAAGCTGGTCTTGGTCATGACCTGCCAGAGGTCTTCGATGCGCGTCGGGTCTGATCCAATAAGCAGTTCGGACAACTCTTCGACGGCGGCGCGGACGGTCTCTGCGCGACCTTCGACGACAGGTTCGCCCCAGCCGACGATGCCCTCGGCGGTCCCGATCCGGCAGAACAGCCATCGTGGAGCGACAAGGAATGTCTCGACGGACGTGATTTTCATGGTGTGTTTCCTCTATTCGAGTCGGTCGGGAAGGATTCACCGAGAGTGCCTGGTCCGAAGGCGCGAGTGCAGCGAACCCTCGGCGACCACGGCCCCACATCGCCGGCGTCACCCGGTGCCAACGCTCCCTCGCTTGTCGCGCCGGTGTCCGGCAACCAGCGGTGCAAGGTGCCGGGGAGGATGTCGGCCCACAGCAGTTCGGCATTGTCGGGATACCCTACCGGTCCCGCGCCGAGCCCGAACGAGCCCGGGTGAGCCAGTTCCGCTCTAGTCATGGCTTCATCCCGCGAATCGCGATGAGAGACCGCAATCTACGGCGAGCGTTGTGCCGGTGATTGCCGCCGCGTCATCGCTGGCGAGGAAGCACACGGCGGTCGCGACCTCGGAGGGCTCGACCATCCGGCCCAATGCATGTATCTCAGCGGTGCGCCTGCGAGTGTCGTCCGGGTCCGGTTGCATGGCGAGCCAGTCCTCTACTAGCCGGGTGCGGGTGTAGCCGGGCGCAACCGCGTTCGCACGTATCCCGGAGGGTCCGAGGTCCTGGGCGAGACTGCGCGTCAGCCCTTCCAGGCCCGCCTTGGCTGCGGCATAGGGAAAGCTGCCCTGCAGGGTCATGCGGGCGTGGATGGAGCTGATGTTGACGATCGCCCCCTTGCCTTTGGCGATCATCCCGGGCAGCGCGTGCTTAGTACATAGCCACGCTCCCTTCAGATCGACCGCGAATACGCTGTCCCACTCCTGCTCGGTCATCCGCGCGGCATCGAAGTACGCGTTGATGCCGGCGTTGTTAACAAGGATGTCGACTTCGCCGAAATCCTCTCGTACGCGTTCCATTGCGGTCCGCACCTGTTCCTCCACGGTGATGTCGCAGCGCATGTACGTAGGCGCGCCCTGATGACTATTCGCCTGGGGCTCGTTGCGGACGAGCCCCACAACTCGCGCGCCGTTAGTGGCGAGCAGCTCGGCCACGGCGGCGCCGATGCCGCGCGCGGCGCCGGTGACGACGGCGATCCTGCCTTCGAGGGCGTAGTGGTTTGATGCTGTCATCGGAAGTCCTCTCGTGAGCCGGTATCGAAGACGACTCGCCAGTGATGTGTGACGGTGGGCCGGAGAATGGTTGCTGTCCCGGCGGCGATCGCACCTGCGAGGCTGTCGGTGTTCACCGTTGAAGGCTCGATCGCTATGTGGCGGTCCCCGTCGGGTGTTCTTGGCCATGCTCCGTAGTTGAGCCATATGCCGTAGTAGGGCACCTCGGCAGGGTCTACGAGGTATCGCAGTGCAGCCGTGCCCTGCCGTAGCACGGCAGGCTGCTCCGCCCGGGCGTAAAGCTTCAACGCGATTGGTGATTCCGGGTCGGTGCCGAGGCGCCATTCGTCGACTACTTCGTGGCCCCAGGCGAGTGTCTCGCCGACCTGGATGCCGGGGTGGCTGGAATACTCCACCGTAACCGCCGTCCCTTGGGGCAACGCGTCGCGCACGCTAACGGTCAGCGGCATCAAGGCGTGCAGTGCCCATCCGCACGGCAGCACCTGTTCCGCGGTGACGCTGTACTCGAGCTGGATGCGAGGGCCATCCAGACGGATCGAGCGCGTAAACGTATAGGCGTCGGTGCGCGCAGCCATGTCCAGACGGTCCCGGCGTTTTTCGACCACATCCCACTTCAATGGCCAGAGCTCGCCGTGATCGCCCAAGTGGGTACCTCCTGCCGCGTCGGGCAGGTCCTCCTCGGCGATGTTCGGAAAGCATTCGTCCCACCCGGACCGGCCCGAGTCCAGCCACGATCCCATGCCACGGCTCGTCGTGGGCTTGCCGGGAAGCAGCCACTCCACACCGCGGCGCAGATCGCGCAGGCTCACGACTCGCCCACCCAGTTGCGGGGCGACCGTCAGCGCGACCGCGTCGTTCCGAATGCAGACAGCATCCCCGAGGCGGCTCGATGGTCGCGTCGTCGGCACTGGAGAAGTTGATGGGGTTGGCGGTGTCACGGCAGACCCACCCCCCGCGACGATGCCCGCCTACGGTGCTGGACGATCACTGACGCGACCAGCAGCTCCCCTGGGCGTTGGTTCACAGGGCCGTGGGCCTTCTTGAGTCTGCAAACAGGGCGATGATGCCCGCCCGTGATTCGGCAGGTTGGGGCGCTGCGGCGAAGAACGGGGCCTGCGCGGTGGGTGGTCATACGGCCTCGATCAGCAGCAGTTCGGAGGTCAACGCCGAGCCGACAGGTACGTGGATGCCGTTGGAGATCAGGTTTCCCCCCGTGATCTCGTACTCCCAGCCGGCGGTGTCGTAGCGGACCCGGTACGTCCGGTCAGGACGCAGGCCGCGGGGCCGGAAGAGGTACCCGTCACCTTCGGCTCCCAGCAGCCGGAAGATTCCGGCGTAGGCGCGGTCGCCGGACGGGTCAGCCATCTCCCAGACGATCCATTCGCCCGGTTCGGTCTGCCGCTGGATGGGTGTGTGGTGGAACATGCGCGAGGTGGGCAGGATCGGCCGGCAGAATGTCTTGTACAGCTCGATGCCGTGACGCCAGCGCTCCCAGGCCGCCGGGTTGCGCTCCTCCACTGTCGGGAAGATCCCGCCGAAGTCGAAGTGGCCGAACATGCCTATCCGGATCATGAAGTCCATGTCGGCCACGCCCAGCGAGCAGCCGACCAACGTCTCGCACATCTCCGGCGGCAGCATCATCGTGACACCGTTCATGATCCGCGCGGTTGGCCCGGGTGAGAATCGGTCAGTCACCTGTGTCCAGTGGAATCGCGACATCATGCCCAGATCCAGTCTGCGGCCGCCGGATGCGCAGTTCTCCAACAGCAGGT
>NZ_JBYSXB010000031.1:33733-67408 GCF_058781765.1 Arthrobacter sp. FW306-1B-G06A
CGGCGTCCATGGTGAACAGCTCGGCTCCCAGTTCGGCCGCCAGATCGATCTCGGCGTAGAGCTGTTCCTCGGTGATCTGTCCGGGCACGGAGTCCCAGGTGTTGAGCTCGACGAGGTGCTGTGCGTCCTCCGGATGTGCGGGAGCAACGCTTGTTCGGATGTGCTGATGGAGGGCCTGCACCGCGGCGTCCAGATCGCCGAACAGGGCGCCGACATGGACCTTGGGTGTCGCAACGGACTCCCCGGGTTCCAAGACGCGAAGGGGAGCTGGACCTGCCAGTCCGACCTCGATGTAGGCGCGCGCATCACCTCGAGTTTTGTCCCATGACAGCTCGCGGCGCGCCGGTTCGAAGTCGTTGAACAGTTCGATCGACCAGTTCCCGGACCAGGCCAGATCGACGACCAGCAGCTCTCCGGTGGCCTCGTTGCGCAGGAAGCACATCGGCGCCCCCCATCCGGAATGACCTTGCATGCTCTCGAATCTCGACCCTCCGGCCTGTAGGGGCACCCAGTCGAACGAGCCCTCCGTTCCAAAACTCGAATCGGTCATTCTGCCGACGCTGAACGGTGCGCGCGGCAGTGACGTGAGTTCCACATCACCCCAAGCCCCGCTTTCCCCTGCGGTCCAGGCTAGACCGGACCAAGGCGCAACCCTTGCCAGAGCACAGGGGCGGTCTCCGTTGTTGGTGATGACCAGATGCCGGGTGAAGAAAGACGTACCGTCGCTGCTGGTGTGAACCTCCACCGTGACCGGCCGCTGCTGATGGCGGAGAGTGACGACGGTGTCCTCACCGTCGGTCCGGGACTCGACCCATTCCCACTGGTCGGCGAGCAGTTGCCCGTCGATCTCGAGAGTGAAGGCGTGCTGGCGGGTGCGAAGGGGACGGTCCGACATCGCCCCGCCATGCAGGTCCTCCCAGATCTTCAAGCGTGTCTTGGGCCGCCCCATCGCGGACAGGTGCGCGCCGAGGTACTGCCCGTTGATCAGCGCCTCCTGGTACACCAGCCGCTCGCTGTCGACCCGGAGCATCGGAAAGTCCGGCACTTCTGCTTCTGTGTACATCGGCGTGATACCGCTGTGCGTGATCTGCACGCTCATTGGACCCTCCAGGTCTCTCTTGTTTGATGTTCTGACAGAATTGGCGAACCCGCGCCGCCCGTGGCAGAGAGGGCGTGTAGTTGGGTGTGAAGAAACCTGCTCGACCGGTCGTGCGAGCAGCCCTGTGTGCATGAGCCAGCGGGCTGTGAGGACTCGCGGACGGTCCTTTGCGCGACTTGCTACTACTGCATTGCGGTCGCTTCTACGGTTGAGGCGAAGTTCACGTTCAGCGTTGAGTTGAAGTGATTGATGGCGAGCAAGTCATCCTCAACCCCGCTCACGTGGCCGTTGTACTCCCACACGCGGATTTCCTTGGCTCCCGCGTAACGATTGTAGGCAGCGAACACGGTTGACGGCGGGCAGACGAAGTCCATGAGGGCGGCGCTGAAGATTGCGGGGGCGGTGGCCCGGGAAACGAAGTTGAGTGAGTCGAAGTAACTGAGAGTTCGATGGGCTTGGTCGGTTTCGTCTCGATGTCTCGCCAAGTAGTCGACAACTTCGTGGTAAGGGTATGCGTCGGTGATATTGACCGCTCGTGGGAAGTCGCATAAAAAGGGCACAAACGCGGCGACGGCAGCGACATCTTCTCGCAATCCCGCTACGGCAAGAGCCAAGCCAGCTCCTTGGCTTGAGCCCTTGACCGCGACTCTGTCTGGATCGACGACATGGAGCTCTTTAGCAGCGGATACTGCTCGGACCGCGTCGACGATCAAACGACGGTAGTAGTATTCGCGTGGATCTCGGATGCCGCGGGTCATGACTCCCGGGACCGACGGTCCCGTTGGGCCGAGGTCTGAGGTGTCGCCGCCCTGGCCTCTGGTGTCCATCTGCAGGTGGGCGAAGCCCGAGGAGGCGAGCAGTAGATCCTCTGCTGGATTCCCTCTGCCGCCGCCGTAACCGACATACTGGACGACTGCAGGGAGTGAGCTGGGTGCTTGCGCCGGAATGCGCAACCACGCGTGAACCGGGGTTCCGCCGTATCCGCTGAAA
The DNA here is from genome assembly GCF_058781765.1 of Arthrobacter sp. FW306-1B-G06A. NCBI lineage: Bacteria > Bacillati > Actinomycetota > Actinomycetes > Micrococcales > Micrococcaceae > Arthrobacter > Arthrobacter sp. FW306-1B-G06A. The sequence continues at coordinate 35,823 of NZ_JBYSXB010000031.1, forward strand.
GTGATATCAAACACTTCCACTGTACGGAGCGGAGAAGTGACTGGTCTTACTGACAGTTCCAAGGGATGCGCATTTTCGTGGAGCGTATTAGCCCAGAATTCATGAAAGTCTGCCGGCTCGTGCTGCGAACCCCGATACTGTCGTAGTTCGCTGAGGGGCATGTCTGCCAACATTGCTCTAGTCCTTTCCGAGGCCGCCTCGTGCGACCACTCTTGTACTGGTATAACCGGGATTTCGAGGGCCACATTTAAAGCATCCAAGGCGGACGAGGAGTCTTTGATTGGAGGCCTCGACGCCGTCGTGTCGTTCGTCCGCCTTATCGAAGGTGTCCGACCTTCCCTCACTTGAAGTCGTTGATCTGCTTCTTGAACCGCGCGTAGGTCTCGCCCATCGCCCTGTCTGCCTCGGCTGCGGCGTCCTGCACCGACAGCGAGCCGGAGATCGCCTTTTGGAACGTCGAGTAGAACGACTGCTCGACGTCCGAGTTCGGAAACTTGCCCAACGCCCGCATATCCGGAAGCGCCGGGATGGCCGCCTTCAGGTACTTGCCGTCGCCGTCAAAGTAGGCATCCTGGGCGAATCTCGGGCCAGGCGGCGGGGATGACGTCCCCTGGTACCAAGCCCGCAGGTTCTCGTCCTGGGCGCAGTACTGCAGGAACTTGGCGGCGGCGGCGACGTTCTTGCCTTGGCCTGTCGCGGCGAAGCCCCAGCCACCCTGAGACGCCGTGATCAGCTTGTTTCCTTGGATCGGCGGTCGCGTGACGAAGCCGAAGTGCTTGCTCGGAAACGATGCCTTGGCGTATGGCAGAAAGTCGGTGTAAGTCAAGGCCATCGCCGCTGAGCCGTCCGAGAGTGCTTGGGTAGCTTTCTCGGACGTCGGCGAGTCCACCTTGTGAGTCAGAACTGCATCGGCCAACAGTTGTAGGGATTTGATGCCCGCCGCACTTTCTACTGAGAATTTGCCAGTCGTCTCGTCGAAGAGCGCGGACCCTTGCTCGAACATCATGCCGGAGACGTTCAGGATTGCGTAGTAGTCCTGCACGTTCAGGCCGGACCTGATGATCCGCCCGCCGGCGTCCTTCTTGGTGAGCTTTCCGGCGATCTCCCAGACCTCGTCCCAGGATGCGAACCGATCCGGCACGTCCCATTTGATCTCTTTGGCCGCGTCGAGGTCGACCACCATGCCGATGCCCGCCGTATTGTTGCCCATGGGCACGCCCCAGGTCTTGCCGTTCGCGCTGAAGGCGTCGATCATGCTGGGATAGAAGGTGGACTCCAGCTGCTGCCGAGTGAATCCGTGGTCCTCCAGCGCGGCCAGTACTCCGGACTCGGCCATCAGCAGGTTCGTGGCCGCGTGCGTGGAGAAGATGTCCGGTGCCGTCTTCGAGATCAGCGCCTTCTGGATCTTGGTCGAGACGTCGGGGAAGGACTGCAGGTCGATGGTGACACCCGGATTCTGGGCGGTGAAGCCGGCGATGTACTTCTGGATCAGCGGCGTGTGCGGCGCGTAAGCGAAGCCCCACATGGTGAGGTGGCCCGTCACCGGTCCGTCGTTGATCTGGGATGACGAGTTGGTGTGAGGTCCCGGGGTGCATGCGTCGAGCAGCGCTCCCGCGCCGATAGTGCCCATCACCGCTCCTGTTCCTGTCAAGAATCGTCTGCGGTTGAAGCTCTTTGACAAAGCATTCTTGTTCGGCATTGTCAGTGGTTCCTTTCTGTTCGATGAGGTGTCCAGTTGTCGGGCGGTCCGGACGGAGACTGAGGAAATGCGTGGTCGGATTACAGCTTGCCGCCGGTCATCGCGATGCCCTGGGTGATGCGCCGCTGGACGACGGCGTACCCGATCAGGATGGGCAGGTTGGTCAATACGCTCGCGGCGATCTGCAGGTCGTAGCGCGGACCCTGTTCGGAGGCCAGAGTGGCGATCGTCAGCGGTAGATTGTTCAGTGCCTGGTCGCTGATCGCGGCCAGTGGCCAGATGAAAGAATCCCATATGGCCAGAAAGTGGAGCGCGCCTAGCACGACCATGCCGGGTCCGACCAGCGGCAGGATGATCGAAAAGAAGATCCGTGACTCTGACGCCCGGTCGAGTCGGGCGGCCTCGATCAGCTCGTCGGGGATCGCTTCGATGAACTGGCGCATCAGGAAGATGCCGAACGTGGTGATGATGGTCGGGACAATTACGCCTTGATACGTGTTAAGCCAGCCGACGCTGGACACGATCAAGTAGAGCGGTACGAGGACCGCACCGAACGGTATCATAGCGGTGGCTAGCAGCAGTCCGAAAAGCGTCTGCTTGAACCGGAACCGGTACTTCGCGAACACGTAGCCGGCGGCCGACGCGGCGAGCAACGCCGCGAGCGTGGAGATGCTCGCGTAGAACACCGTGTTGAGGAACGCCGGGCCGAAGTTGGTGGTGTTGAACAGCTCTCGATAGCTGTCCAGCGACCAGTGTTCGGGCCACAGCGTAGGGGGTATCGCGATGATCTCCAGCTGCGTCTTGAACGACATCATCACCGAGTACAGGAACGGCAGTAAGCAGGCGATTGCGACCAGTATGAGCACCGTGTGCCGGGCGATGGCCGCGACGGGCAACCGCTTGCGCGGCGGCAGCGGCTCATGCGCAAGTGGGGCGACCGCCCTCGTAAGGAGGCCATGGCTCTCGTTCGGTACCCGCCGCGCAATTTGACTTGTCTGCCTCGTCACGACGCACCGCCCTTGCTCGAGCGCAGGAACCGGAACTGGGCGATGGTCACGATCACGGTCACGAGGAACAGCACCACCGACGCGGCGCCGGCGTACCCAATATCGGTGCTGACGATACCGGTCTGGTAGATCAGGCCGGACAGCGTCAGGAGCGAGTCCTGGGGGCCGAAGGTGCCGGCCGAGATCGCATACGCCGATGAAAACACCTGTAGCGAGTGGATGGTCACCATCACCGTGACCATCAGCAGGACTGGGCGCATCAGCGGCAGGGTGATGAGCCAGAAGTACCGGATCGATCCGGCACCGTCCAGCGCGGCCGCCTCGCGGAACTCTTGCGGGATCTGCAACGCGCCGGCCAGCAGGATGATCGTGTAAAAGCCGAAACTTTTCCATACGTCCATCACCACCAACGACGCCAGCGCTTCGTTCGGGCTGTAGATGAACGTCTGCGAGGGAATGTTGAAGAACTGCAGGACTTGGTTGAACAGCCCGAAGTTCGGGTTATACAGGAACCGGAACAGAACGCTTGTGGCCAGCACCGACATCACGGTCGGCACATATAGCGCGAACATGTAGAACTGCCGGTGCCGGGTGCGTTCCAGTAGCACCGCCAGGAACATCGCCACGGGAATGATCAGTGCCAGGCTCAGCACGAGGTAAATTGCCGAGTTCGCGCAGGCGTGTATGAACCGTTGATCGGTGATCACGTCGATGTAATTGCCGAATCCGGTGAATGTCGAGACGCTCAGGTTGAACGAGTTGAACTGCCGGAAGCTCAACCACACGGTCTGGAAGATCGGTAACGCGAGGAAGATGCAGAACCAGATCAGCACCGGGGTCAGGACTGTCGATCCGAACCGGACCTGCGTCCAGGGAATCGCCCGTCGCCGTTTGGGTTGGCTCCCGAATCTGGGTATCTCTGTCTTGAGCGCCATTGCTCCTCCTTGTCTTGGATATCTGGGGGTCGGGAATCTCAACCCTGAGGACGAGACCGCGAAAGGTACCGGTCGCACCGGACCAGCCGTCAGGATCCCGGGAATCTCGGTGGCCTGGCCGGAGGGGCGGCGTCGTGTGTGGCCTGGAGATCTGTCCAGGATCCTTGACCCACCTCAGCCCCGCGCTTTTGCTTCGGTGGGCTCGTCTACGAAGTCGGCGGATCCTTCTATCTGCATGTACGCAAATATCCGGGGTTCCTGACTCGGCGAGCCTACACATTCCGTCTAGGTGCAGATTTGCGTGGTGATGGGCGGATTCCGTGGGAGGACCTGCTCAGCGCTGGCTGCACTATCAGTGTGATACTTACCACAGGGCCTGTCAATACTATTGTAGTATTTAATACCGATTGCTATGGTGGTCGAAAGACGGGAGGTGGCGGCATTGACCGATAGTCAGCTTGAACATCGACAACTGGCACAACGACAGGTGAACACGTCCTCCAACGGGCTCCGCGGGCTTCACGCGCAAACTGTGGACATGTTGGGCGAACGTATCGTCACCGGTGAGTACGCGCCCGGGACCGTGCTTTCAATGGACACATTGCGAGGCGAGTTGAACATCAGCCGGACCGTTTTACGGGAAGCGCTGCGCGTGCTGGCAGACAAAGGGCTGGTCGACTCGCGACCGAAGCGCGGTACCCAGGTGATGCCGCGTTCGTCTTGGAGCATGCTCGATCCGGATCTCCCGCGCTGGATGGGAGGAAACCCGGACCATCGCTTTCTCGACCACCTTGCCGAGGTTCGCGCGATGATGGAGCCCGCGGCCGCACGGTTGGCAGCAGAACGCCGTACCGACGAGGACCTTAAGGCGCTGCGGCGGGCACTGCAGGCGATGGAGCGCGCGGACGGCCGCGTCAATGAGGCCGTCGAGGCGGACCTCGCGTTCCATCGCGCGCTACACGATGCAGTGCATAACGACCTGTTCAGCGAGATCGACGCCGTTATCGAAGCGGGCCTGCGGATCCGCGACACTATGGTCCACGGGCATGGCAACGCGCCGGACCACTTACCGGTACACCGGGCGTGCCTAGACGCTGTCGAGGCACGCGACGGGCAGGGTGCGGAGAAAGCCATGCAGGCGCTGCTTGAGCGGGCCCGCGCCGACATCGAAAATGCCGGGGCAGGGGTGGCGTGAAAGCGACCGAACTGCACAGTGCGCTGGGCCCGGTCAGCTGCACGGTCCCACTCCGCTGACCTTCGACGGGTGCCCCGTCGCCGGCCACCAGAAGCTTACGCGGGGTCTGAACATCGGCGAGACGGCCGTCGAGGAGCACTCCTTGGCGCGGGCCGACCGGCCCGCGGTTGACAACTCTTTGGGCGCGCCTTGGGAACTATGGGCTTGCCTAGACAGCCACTTCACGTAAGGCACAGGAACACGTCGACTGTTGATTAGCCATCCACGCCAACGCCGCGTTTACGGTGCCCGACGTTCGTCATTACAACGCCACGCACACCTTGTCGGACGAGTAGACGTTTGTGGACTTAGGACGACTGTTCACCCTTCATAAGGGGCCTCCGCAAAGCCTCAGCCCGGTATCCGCAGTTCCGGGCCCCGAGGTCGAGCTGACCGTCGGAGACGAGCCACTCCAGGCTCTCCGCGATTGCCTGCAGAGAGGTGTAATCGGGGGGGCGTAATCGAACTCCAGCTTGGCCTTGTCGACGCTCATCAAGGGACTCCTGCTGATGTTGTCGCAGGATGCCATGCATTGACTGATCGGCAAGGCAAATTCCTCAGCGGCAGATAGCGGAGATCCGCTTTCTGGCAGGCAGCGGCTGTCATCGAGATCCCGCACCTGGTAAGAACCCTCTCGAGACCATTTGGAAGCTGTTCCCTGCCCGAGAGGCCACTGGGACGTTCAAATGGGCCACTTGAAAAGCCTGAGCGACGTCGTCAGGATGCACATAGTGAGCAGTCCCTGGGCCGAAATTTGCTAGTTCCCAAGTGGTGACCGACGAGAAGCACAGCAAGCCGATAACGACTTCTGCCCGCATGTCCGGGACGCTGCCGGCAAATGTACCCGCCGCGTCGCCTGCTTCGCGGTCATGGGGAATGCACTGGACGTCCTTCCGTGGGGCATAGCGCCTGGAGGGCACCGACGGGCCATGATTTCGATGGCGGCGCCAGAGGTACCTTGCAAATTAGACGGCGCGCCCGCCCTCGTTCGTTGTTGTTTCATTTGGCGGGTTGGGGCGCGGAGCCTTTCGGATGGCGAGCCGAGCGGTGTAAGCGGCGTAGGTGCATGGTGAGGCGGGCGGTGATCAGCAAGGTGGCGACTCCGGGTATCGCGCCGGCGAGCAGCATGCCGGTTTGGGGACCGAGGTACTGGTCGATGTTGCCAAGCAGTGGGCCGCCGATGGCGATTCCTCCGAGCCAGACGATTGTATAGATGCCCGCGATCCGTCCGCGGATGCTGCCGTGGGCGGCGAGCAGGACGGTGGAGTTGGCTGAGGTCTGTAGCAGCAGAGTGCCCGCGCCGATCCCCAGCAACAGCGCACAGAAGGTCAGTTGCGTCGGCGCGGCCGCGGAGATGATGTAGAGCACGCAGAGAATCGCTGCGAACAGCACCAGGGTGCGCAGCCGGGTACGGTGCAGGCGGGCGGAGATGAGCGCGCCGACCAGCGAGCCGGCCGCCACGATCGCGCTGAGGAACCCGTACCCGCTCGGGCCCGAGTCGAAGACCGACCTGGCGTAGACGGCCAGAGTCACCGGCAAGTTGCCGGTGAACATCCCGAAGAAGCCGATCAGGACCGTCGGCCAGAGCACATCCGGCCGGCTCAACGCAAACCGCAGGCCGGCGCGCATCTGCCCGTGCCCTGCCGGCGCTGGCGGGAACGCGTGTAACTCGTGGACACGGATACGGGTCACCGCGACAAGGGGCACCGTATAGACGACCGCGGCGATGAGGAACGAGCCGCCCGGGCCGATAGCCCCGATCAGGAGGCCCCCGATGGCAGGCCCGGCCAGTCCGGCGAGCTGGGCTATCGAGGAGTTGATGCTGATCGCGTTGCGCAGCTGGGCCGGTCCGACCAGCTCGGCCACGAACGCCTGCTGGGCTGGGTAACACAGAGCGGTCACAGTGCCGCACGCAGCTGTGATCAGCTGCACCTGCCATACCTGCACCACGTGCGAGAGGGCCAGGCCGGCCAGGAGGGCGGCCATCAAGGCCCACCCGCCATAGTTGAACAGCATGATCGATCTTGCGCTTTGGATAGCGGTCTGCGAGCACCCCGCCGGCCATACCCAGCGCTAGGGTCGGCGCGTACGCCAGCGCGGCCGTCAGGCCCACCTCGGCGGCACTGCCGGTGAGGCTGAGGACCAGCCAGCTCTGCGCGGTGATCTGCATCCACCAACCGGTGTTGGAGAGCAGGTAACTGGCCGCCATCAGGCGGAAGTTCCGAGAGCGCAGTGAGCTGAACGTGCTGCGGCGTCGCTCGGTTTGAAGTGCGGGTGGGCGAGTCCTGGCAGTCACGGGGGTTTCCACATCAATGTAGGGGATCAAGTCTGGTCAGGTGCGGTAAGTTGGCGCTGGCGTGCGGCAGTCGGCCCGAGCGCCCGAACCCATGGAGTGCGTCGGGATTCCATGGCGTTCGGCCCGGTAATCAATCGTTGTGTCCGTTGGCCGCTTCATCGCTCGGACTGACCCTTGAGTAACCCTTCGGCTGCTTCCTTGAGGTCCAGCTCTTCCTGGACTGCAGAAGCAAGGAAGCTGGCGTTCCCACGCGGGTGCATCTCTGAGTCATCCCGAGGCGTGGGCGCATCCTCGGAAGAGGCGGCCAGGGACTTGGCGGTTGAGCGGTGCGAGTGCCATAGGTGCATGGTGAGGCGGGCGGTGATCAGCAAGGTGGCGATTCCGGGTATCGCGCCGGCGAGCAGCATGCCGGCTTGTGGCCCGAGGTACTGGTCGATGTTGCCAACCAGCGGACCGCCGATGGCGATGCCTCCGGAGAAGGCGAGAAGGAAGATGCCCACGATCCGTCCGCGGATGTTGCCGTGGGCGGCGAGCTGGACGGTGGAGTTGGCTGAGGTCTGCAGCAGCATGGTGCATGCGCCGATGCAGAGCAGCGCCCCGCAGAAGATCAGCTGCGCAGGAATGGCCGCGGACAAAATGTAGAACGTGGAGAGCATCGCTGCGAACAGCACCAGGATGCGTAGCCGGGTGCGGTGTAGTCGGGCGGAGATGAGTGCACCGATCAGTGAGCCGACAGCCAGGGTCGAGGTGAGAAGCCCGTATCCTCCTGGGCCGGAGTCGAAGACGGACTTGGCGTAGACGGCCAGCGTCACCGAAATGTTGCCGGTGAACATCCCGAACAGGCCCATAAGCACTGTCGGCCAGAGCACATCTGGTCTGCTCACCGCATAGCTCAGCCCGGCGCGCATCTGCCCGCGCGCCGCCGGCACCGGCGGGAGTGTATGCAACTCGTTGGTGCGCACCCGGGTCACCGCAAGGATGGGCAGCGAATAGCAGACCGCGGCGACGAGGAGTGAGCCGCCTGGCCCCAATGCGCTGATCAATAGTCCGCCGGCGGCGGGACCGACCAGCAGGGCGATCTGGGTCGAGGAGGAATTGATGCTGACTGCGTTGCGCAGCTGGGCCGGACCGACCAGATCGGCCACGAATGCCACCTGGGCTGGCCAGCAGAGGGCATTGACGATGCCGAGCCCGGCTGCGATCAGCTGCACCTGCCAGACCTGCACCACGTGCGTGAGCGTGAGGGCGGTCAGGAGTGCAGTCAGGCAAGCCCACCCGACATAGCCAAAGAGCAGGATACGGCGCTTCGGGTAGCGGTCGGCGAGCACCCCGCCGGCCATACCCAACACCAGCGTCGGCATGAACAACAGCGCAGCCGTCAGCCCGACATCGGCGGCGCTGCCCGTGAGGCTGAGCACGAGCCAGTTCAGCGCGGTGTAGCCCATCCAATAGCCAGTGTTGGCGAGGAAGAAACCGGGGGCCATTATGCGGAAATTCCGAGAACGCAGCGAGCTGAACGTGCTACGGCGTTCGACGGTTGATCTGGGTTGGCGGGGACGTTTCGCTTTGGTCCGGGCAGTCATGGGGTCCACATCTTCGTTAGTCAGCCACGGTAGAGGAGGGTTTCCTGTCCGAACGTCATGGAAGCCTCCGCGGGCGCGTGTTGTGGAGGTGGTCTGTACATCCGGTAAGCGCGAGTGCGGCGATGGCGCTGATTGCCAGGGCTTTCAAACCCAATCGGCGTTTCATGCGGAATCCCTTGTCTCTGCTGTGAAAGCGGCGGACCTTCCGTCGTCTGGGGTGAAGGGAGTGAGGATCGCGCTCCCTTCGCGTGTGACACACCATACCATTAATGCCATATGACGATAAAGCGTTCCATATAATGAAAAAGACGCTAAGCTGGTGTGTATACAGCGAGGGGCTTCTCGACCCGCCCTTCCCTGTCTGAACTACAATTTCCCAATGTTGGCGGCCGGGACACGGGTCCTTCCTGCCGGACGGATATAAAGGTGATGACGTTGGCAAACAAGATGGACATCCGCAGCGACAGTGACGCCGAGCAGGACATGGATCGCCTCGTGGGCGCAGACCGCGTCCTGGCGGTGCTGATTGAGCTGGCTGAGCACCCGACGGGTATTGCGCTCGATGACTTGTCCCATCGGTTGAAAAGTTCGAAGTCGACGGTGCATCGTGCACTGACGTCGCTACGTCGCGCCCGGCTTGCCGCGCAGGTCAGCCGCGGGGTTTACGTCGTCGGAGATGAGCTCTTCCGTCTTGCTTTCCAGAACTACTCTGCCCGCCCGGATGGTGCGCTGATCAAGCCGGTTCTTGAGCGGCTCGCGGATCATTATGGAGAGACCGTCCACTACGCCGTCCTTGACGGCGCGGAAGTGGTTTATCGAGCGAAGGTCGATCCGCCCCGCGGAGCGGTAAGGCTGACATCGGTCGTCGGTGGCCGCAACCCCGCCTACCGGACCGCGGTCGGAAAACTTCTCTTGAGCCGTTCCGTATCGAGCGAGGCTGATCTTCGCGCTCTGTTCGGACGCGGTCCGCTCGAACGGCGAACCCCCAACACCATCGTCACCATCCCGGACCTCTGGAACGAGTTACGAAGGACCCGTGAGCGGGGATATGCCGTAGATGACCAGGAGAACGAGGAAGGCGTGAACTGCGTCGCGGTGCCAGCCGGGGTCGACGGCAGCCTGGCAGCCCAGGGCGCCGTGAGCGTGAGCGGGCTAGCATTCCGAACTCCGCTGGAGACCTTGGTCGCGGAAGTCCCGAACATCACCAGCATGATCGCTGCCCCGGTGACAGCGGACTGATACCGTCCGGGTTCCTGGTCGTTCCTTGCAGAAGCCAGGACGGTTCACGTCAAATGGACGGCCTGAACTCCGATGCGTCCCAACCAGACGACAAGGTCTAGGGTCTCAGTCCCGCGCTCAGGACAGACGTGCCATTGACAGGCATCAGCTGCCCACACGGAGCAACACCACGAGACGAGGTGCTAAATTAGACCTTTTCGCTGCTGTGCCCAAAAGACGACGCTAGTAGGTGGCTCGGCCCCCGCTGATGTCGTAGATCGCCCCCGTCGAGAAGGTCACCTTCTCGGAGGTCAGCCATGCGATAAGTTCCGCGACCTCTTCCGGCCTTCCGATCCGCTTCATCGGGATCAGATCAGTAATGTGCGCGAGGACGTCAGGAGCAGTGTCGTCATTCATTGGGGTGGCGAAGACCGCGGGCGCGATGGCGTTAACAAGTATCCCGGTGGTCGCGAGCTCTTTGCCGGCAGACTTGGTGAGCGCGATCACGGCAGCTTTCGATGCCGAGTAGATCGAGAGTTTGGGGTTCCCATCCTTTCCGGCCATGCTGGCGATGTTGACGATCCGCCCCCATCCGCGACGCGTCATCCCGGGAATGACAGCTCGCATCATTGCGACAGTACCGAGGACATTGACATCGAACACCTTTCGCCATTGCTCCGGTGTGGTGGTCTCCAGTGGGGTATTCGGGCCGACGATGCCCGCGGAGTTGACGAGGATATCAATGTCTCCGAGTGAGGCGACAACGGTGCTGACCGCGTAGTCGTCGGTGATATCCAGAAATAGGTCACAGTCTCCGGCGATGTCGATGGTGACGACGTCGATGCCGTCGCTTTTCAGCCGGGCGGCGGTTGCGGCGCCCAGGCCGCTGGCTCCGCCGGTCACAAGTGCACGAGTCATAATGTACTCCTCTTGGTGGGTTGCATAGTTCAGATGGTGACGTGGATCTTAGGTCCGAGACCGGCTGTCGGAGGCCGGTGACCGGCGAGCACCTCCGGGAGTTCCTCGAGCATGACGGTGGCCGCAACTAAAGGGCTCGGGTCGACGGCGCCGCGGGCATACGAGGAAATGGTGTCTTCGAATACCGGGGAGCCGCTCAGGAGGCCAACGGCGGCAACGTCGGCGAGGACGAGGTCGCGGGCGTCGATCATGCTAGGTGTCCCGGAAATGCCGATGAGCACGACACGTTTGCCGGGCTCGACCAGTTGGATCGCTTTTGCCGGCAGATGCGGCGCGTTAGAGGCGTCAATGATGGCGTCCCACTGCAGGGAGGGAAGATGGGCTTCCTGCCAGACGTCATCGAAGCCGATGCTGCGTGCGAACTCGAGGGTTTTCGTGGTTCGTCCCATGAGGTGAACCTCGGCGCCGCGAGCCCGGGAGAACATCGCGCAGAGCAGCCCTATGGTGCCGGCCCCGAATATGAGAACGCGCTCCCCGGGTTTTGGGTCGGCGGCCGCGACGGATCGGAAGCTGTTGCCGCCTGGTTCAACTATTGCCCCGGCCGCGTCGGTAACGGTGTCAGGCAGTGCGTGCAAAGCGGTTGCAGGAACCGCGACCTGTTCGGCAAGCGCCCCGGGACGGCCGCCGCGCACACCGAGCTCATAGCGGAACTCGCAGACATGTTGATAGCCGGTGCGGCAGCGATGGCAGCCCCCGCAGCCCAATGACGTATCTCCTGTGACCCGTGTTCCGACCCATTTCGGGTCTACGCCTTCGCCGAGGGCGCTGACAACGCCCATCCATTCGTGTCCGATGCGAAGCGGGTACTGTGCATGACCGGTGTGCAGGTACTGCATTTCTCCGGTAAACAGTTCGATGTCAGTTCCGCAGATACCGGCTCGCCCGACATCGACCACGACCTCGCCAGGAGCGGCTACCGGAGCTTCGAGGTCTTGCACCTCTGCCTGGTTCGGACCTGTGATGACGAGGGCTCTCATCGCGGGCCAATCACGGTCTGACGCTGGGTGCCGATTTTATCGATGCCGAGCTGCATCACATCTCCAGGCTTGAGCCACACTGGCGGGTTGAGGCCGAGCCCAACACCGGGCGGTGTTCCGGTGTTGATGAGGTCTCCTGGTTCGAGAACCATGAACTGGCTGATGTAATGGACGATGAAGTAGGGGTCGAAGATCATGGTCGCGGTGGACCCTGTCTGCCTTCGGACGCCATTTACGTCCAGCCACATGCCAAGGGCAAGGACATCATCGATCTCGTCGGGCGTCACAAGCCACGGTCCGGCTGGATTGAACGTCTCCGCGGACTTTCCCTTCAACCACTGACCACTGCGCTCCATCTGAAACGCGCGTTCACTAACGTCGTTGACGAGGACATATCCTGCGATTGACCCATGGGCATCGGCCGGGGTATCGAGATAGCTGGTGCGTTCGCCGATGACGATACCGAGCTCCACTTCCCAGTCTGTCTTCGTCGCACCCCGGGGGACGCGCACGTCGTCGTTGGGTCCGACGAGGGTGTTGGGTGACTTCGTGAACAGGATTGGTTCTTCGGGGACTGCCTGCCCGCTTTCGGCCGCGTGGTCGGCATAGTTAAGCCCCACGCAGATGATCTGATGCGGCCGTGCAATCGGCGCGCCGATCCTCTGATCGCCTACCGGGAGGTACCGCCCCAGCGCAAGCCGCGCATCAACGAGGGGGCGGATCCGGTTGATCCCGTCGGAGCCGAAGAACGACTCATCGAAGTCGTCGACGACGTCCGACAGGTCGACGTAATGATCGGGGTCGACCAACGCAGCAGGTTTCTCGGCGCCCGTAGCGCCGATCCGGAGAAGTTTCATGGTGTCCTTTCGGTCAAGTTCGATAGATGTATCGGCCGGGTCAGTGGGTGCCGGCCCAGAGTGTGGGGGGCGGTCCTTGTACCCCGGGTTTGATGGTGAACAAGCGCCCCGATAGCGGGCATTCGGAGAGCTGGTCTTCGGTGAGGCCCTCGGTTGCCGTGGTGATGACCAGGATGTCAAGGTCATTACCGGCGAACGCGACCGACGACGGGTGCGGCGCGGGAAGTTCGATCCGTCCGGCGAGGGCACCTTCGGGAGAGTAACGGTGCACCGCCCCTGTGCCCCACACCGCGACCCAGAGGTAGTCCTCCGCGTCGATGCAGATCCCATCGGGGTATCCGTCGGTCAGCCCGACGAAAACAATGCGCGGCCCTGCGGCACCAGTGCGCGGGTCATAAGAGCGAACATAGATGAGCCTCTTGTTGGTGTCGACGCTGAACATCCGCGTGCCATCAACGGACCATGCCAGCCCGTTGGACAGGGCAAGGTCGTCATCGATCGTGTTGACTGAGCCGTCGGACTCCACACGCATGAGGGTTTCGGTGTTTGAATCTCCGGTCATGCTGAGGCTTCCGACCACGAACCGGCCGGCGGGGTCGGGTTTGCCGTCGTTGAGGCGCCGCCCGTTCCCCGCGGGGAACAGCCGCTGCGCGGGTTGGATGACACCGTCGACGTCGCGGGTGTAGAGCCGGTCCCGACCGGCGACGAGCAGCTCGCCGGTCGCAGCAATGGCGACGGCGCCGGCCAGGTCGGGGAAAGTGGCGACTTCCTCGATCTGAAGCTCGTCGCCCCGGGTGAAATTCGCGCGGATTACGGTGCTGTCCAGAATATCGACCCACAGCAACTGCCTGCGGACCGGATCCCAGATGGGGCCTTCGGCGAGCCGGTAGGTGGTCTTTGTCGCCAGCCGCGGTGTGTGGTATTCATGCACGGCGGGTGTCTCCTTTCGTCAGGGGAAGTCGGCCAATATCAGTCAACGCAGGTAACGTCGTCGAGCACCTGGAGGATGTGTCGGTACGGATGCCCGGTGGCTCTCGTCATCCCGATTTCGCACGTCCTGTTCAGCGAGGCGTGTACTTCGGAGGCCGCTTCGATGGCCTCCGCGGCCTCGGCCGACGTGGCGGATGATGTGAGTTCGGGATGCAGCATGCCGCGGTCACCCGCGAAGGCACAGCACCCCCAGCTTTCGGGGGTGACCACTCGTTCCGCGGCTGCGGCCGCGACCCGCTGCAGGGCGGGGTTTATCCCCAGATGGGTGGACGAGCAGGTCGGGTGTAGGGTCACGGACTCGACGCGAGTACCGGGAGTGAGCTTGGGAAGGATGTGCTCGTCGACGAACGCGACCGCGTCAACGACGCGGATTCCATTCTCACCGGCCGCCTCAAGGAGAACCTGGAGTCCTTCCGTGCACGATGATGCGTCGCACACGACAGGCAGGCGACCTCCTCCGGTCGCCTGCCCCAGAGACCGGGCGACTTTCGCCTTCATTACCGCATACCCGTCGGTCAGGCCCTTGGATTTCCAAGGTGTGCCGCAGCATAGCGAGGGAATGTCATCGGGGGTGATCAGGGAAATACCGGCGCGTGCGCATAGCCGCAGGAACGATTCGGAAACGCCATCGTCACCGACCGGGCCGAACATGGTCGTGGTGCAACTGGAGAAGTACACCGCGACCGGGTCCGGTTCGGTGACTTTCCTGCGCCGCGTGCCGCCGCCGGGCAGGTCCGCGGTGTACAAAGGGACAGTATCGGAACCGAGGACGCCGCGGCCGATCGTCGTCGCCAGAGCCGGGAGCACGTGAGGAACGGCATCTGCAGCACTGAGCGCGACAGCGCCGGCCGCGCTCACAGCGTCCCAGTGGTTCGCCGCTGCCTTCCATCCCGCCTGCATCACCGCTTGTTGGTTCTCTGCACGCAACCGCCGGACCAGGTCTCCGGTGTTGATCAGCACCGGACAGGCTGTTTGGCACATCCCATCAACCGCGCACGTTTGCACGCCGTCGTAGTCGTATTCGCGCTTGAGCGTGCGGACCAACTGTGACTCTCCGCGCTCGCTCGCCTGCTGGATCTCCCGGCGCAGCACTATCCGTTCCCGGGGCGTGAAGGTGAGGTCACGGCTCGGGCACACAGGTTCGCAGTAGCCACATTCCACGCAACGATCGACTTCCTCCTCGACGATGGGCGCCGTCTTGAGGTTCCGGGTATGCGCGCGCGGGTCGTCGGTGAGCAAAACACCTGGATTGAGCAGCAGGTCAGGGTCGATGAGGCGCTTGATCTCCCACATGACGTCGTAGAGCTCATCGCCGTACTGCCGGCGGACGTACGGGGCCATGATCCGACCGGTGCCGTGCTCGGCTTTCAGGGTTCCCCCTTGCACGAGGACAAGATCCACTAGCTCCTCGGTGAAGGACTCATAACGGGCCAGAAGTTCCGGTCGATCGAACTGCTCGTTGATGAGGAAGTGGATGTTGCCGTCCTTGGCATGCCCGAAGATGACACTGCCGTCGTATCCATGCTTCTCGAACAGCGAGGTAAGAAGGGTGCAGGTCTCGGCCAGTCGCGCGACCGGGACGGCGACGTCTTCGAGCAAGGCCGTGGTCCCTGGCGGCCGGGCACCGGCGACCGCCGTGAACAGCCCCTTGCGGATGTGCCAAAGCTGCCCGCGGACGACCGGGTCGCTCGTAAGGGCGCTGGCTTTGATTATGGGGAGGCTTGCGAGCAGTTCCTCGGCGCCGCGGATCCGGTCGCTGAGTGCATCCGCGGAGCCCTCCCGAAACTCCACCAACAGCGCTGCCTGCCGCTCAACGACGAGTTCGCGCAGCTCCGCGGTCGCCTCCGGGTCGCGTTGTGCAACACGGAGACTGGCCGCGTCCATCAGCTCGATCGTTGCGAAACCTGCCTCGACCAGCGCAGGAAGGGCCTCCGTCGCATCGAGGAGGTTGGGAAACACGAGCAGCCCGGTGGCGAGGTGCGGCTTGATCGGCAAAGTGCGGAACGTTGCTTCCGCGACGAACGCCAGGGTGCCTTCGCTGCCGACCACGAGATGTTCGAGGATGTCGACAGGATCGTTGTGATCGAGAAACGAGTTCAGCCCGTAGCCCATCGTGTTCTTGATTGCATGAAGCGTGAGGAGCCTTGCCACCGACTCCGGGTTGCCGCGGATACGGTCCCGGAGCCGCGCGAGCCCTTCATGCACCTGGGGCTCGCGCGTGCGGAGGATCTCGGCCGCGTCGGGCGCACCGGTGTCCACAACAGTGCCGCTAGGGAGGACGAGTATGGCGGACTCGAGAGTCCGGTAGGTATTCGCGTGGGTGCCACACGACATACCGCTGGAGTTGTTCGCCACAACGCCACCGATTGTGCAGGCAATCTCGCTGGCGGGGTCGGGTCCGAGCTTTCGCCCGTGCCGTGCCAGCCGCGTATTCACGGCGCGAACGGTTGCGCCCGGTTGACAGCGAACGCGCTCACCGGCGTCGAGAACAGTTACGGCCCGGAAATACCTGCGTGTGTCCACGAGCACGCCGTCTGTACCGGCTTGCCCGGACAGACTGGTCCCACCTGAACGGAACGTGACCGGCACGCGCTGGCCGCGGCTCACGGCAAGAACAGCCGCGACCTCGAGCGCGTCCTTCGCCACGGCCACCGCCTGGGGGGTCAGCACGTAGTGTGACGCGTCGTGCGCACCGGCGATCCTGTCTGAAGCCCGAGTCCCTACATGCGCACATGCCCGCCCGAGCGCAGCGATCAGGTCAGGTTTCGGCTCGGGCAGACGGGGAATCGCCGTCTTGGTCATGATGCCCTCTCATCGTCGCGAAGCCGCCCCGGCATCACGCCGACCGTGATAGCGGCGCGGTGTCTGGGAGAGACCACCGTGCTGCACCGCGCCATAACGTACAGCCCAGAACCCACGCTTTACCAACTTTCGGAATTTGGATCTGATAAATGGAATATGGAACTATGTATAGCATAGCCGCGGCATGTACGTCCGCCCAGACCCTGCGCAGCGGCGAAAAGCACATCGGACCTGGCGAGCGATCAGTTTTGGCCGGGACTGGTCGAGTGTTCGCAGATGTCCATCGTCGGGGAGGTTCGCTGTTCTGGGCGCTGCCTTGGAAGCACCGACAGGACAATTTCGTGGCCGAGCGCAACAACGCGACACGGCCCTGGGGGCAGAATTCTGCTCAAGTCGACGGTCCTTTGATACCCGGTACTCCTCAACTTTGACGGTGAACTTTGAGGGGCTAATCGCCGTCGCGGCTCTCGTTCTCCCAGTCGGTTCAGGGCGTTTATGGATAAAGATGCTTCCATCGCCCCCCTGCGGGGAGGAACACAATTGGAATTCTCCCCATTCGCCCGCCGAAGTGCCGCGAAATTAGTGGTCGTAGCAGGATTGGCGACGACGTTCCATTAAGCGTGTCGGGCCTGGATGTCGTGTCGCGGGTAAGGCGGCTCTTGAGCACCTTCCAGGTTCAGGGCCACGCGCAAGGTGGAAGCGATGTGCAACGGCAGGCCCGGCCTGACGTGGTCCGTGGCGAAGAGGCAGCGGAAATCGTGCGGCGGCGTGACACATTCCAACAGCGTCGGCGGACGACTGTCTGCCAGCGACGCCGGACTCTGTGCGGACAAGTGACCTTCGCTGGAGTGCCAGGATCTGTAAGTTCACCTTATATTTACCGGTAAATAATTGTCGCTTTTCCTGAAACGTTCGCCAAACTACTCTGGAACAAATGAGATACAAATCACGTCACATGAACTCTTGTTCATCGGATTTCAAGACAGAATCCACCCCTGAGAAAGGAGGAGGCGCGTGACGGGACCACTCTTGACCGTTGACGGTGTAACCAAGCGATACGGTCGCCATTCGGTCTTGGAGGGTGTGAGCTTCACCCTTGAGGCAGGGGAGACGGCAGCCCTGCTGGGAGAGAACGGTGCGGGGAAATCGACCTTGGCGAAGATCCTTGCCGGGGCCATCAAACCGGACCAGGGCACAATCTCGATGGGTGGCGAAGATGTCCGATTTAGTTCACCGCGTGACGCTTTGACGCGAGGGATGGCGTTCATCCCGCAGGAACTTGTCTATGTATCAGATCTTACGGTTGCGGAGAACATAGTTCTCGGGCGGTGGCCTCGACGTGGCGGGATGACTTCCCAAACGTGGATCCGTCACAAGGCCGAAGCCGAAGCCCGCCGTTATGGCTTTGAGCTACCCCTCGGCTCGCAGATGTCTGCTTTGAGCCTGGCGCAACAGCAGATGGTCGAAATCCTCAAGGCCGTCGCACGTGAGTCTCGAATCATTCTGCTGGACGAACCCACAGCAGCACTCAACAGTGAGGATAGCGAGCGGCTGCTCAAGCTCCTGGGCCGGCTTGCACAGGAGAACGTGGGCGTCATTTATATCTCCCATAGACTCGACGAGGTATTTCGGACCTGCAAGACGGTTCATGTGCTCCGCAATGGCAAACTCGTGCATTCGTCTGCGGCCTCCGAGACCACCCCGCCCCGGATAATCGAGCAGATGCTGGGTCGGAAGGCTGACGAGGCTAGTGTCCCCAAAGGCTCTTTAGGCGCGACGCGCCCCGTTCTTGAACTGCGCGGCTGGAACCGCACCTCGGCGCCGAAATTGCAGGATGTATCGCTCAACGTCCATGAAGGCGAAATCGTAGGGCTTTACGGAGTCCAGGGAGCCGGTGCGGAGACCATCGCAGAGACGCTGGGTGGGCTCCACCCGGATGTAACCGGCGACACGGTGGTGAATGATCGAGCGTGCAAGCCTCCCCGTAACCCGCTGAGCGCCCGCCGGGCGGGCATCGGTTACGTGCCCGCTGAGCGCAAGACCCAGGGGCTGGTGCTCACGTTGCCGATCCAACAGTCCCTGTCGCTCCTGATCATGCGCCGCCTTAGCCGCTTCGGGATCATCTCGCGGAGACAAGAGAATGCAACGGCACGCCGCCTCGCCGAAGAAGTGAAGCTGCGGGCGCAGGGGCTGAGCCAGGCGGTCGGTGAGCTCTCCGGAGGTAACCAGCAAAAGGTTCTGGTCGGAAGCCGCCTCGCGGCCGGGTCAAAGGTTCTGGTACTTCAAGAGCCAAGCCGCGGTGTCGACGTTGGAGCACGTCTGGAGATCCACCGCCTCGTTCGACGAATGGCGGAGCAAGGCACCGGCACGTTGCTTGTCACTTCAGACATCGAAGAGGCTGTGCTCCTCAGCGATCGACTTCTGATCCTGCATAACGGAGCAATCGTCCATCAGATAGATAGTCCAACTTTGAACTCTCAGCAAGAAGCGCTGCGCGCAGCAGGAGGCCTCCACTAATGGCAACGCCCACTCAAGCATCGACAAACAAGGTGCCGTCCAAAAAAACAAATACCGAGTCACTGAAGACACCAGAATTCCACGGAACGGGCCCGCGCGAGCAGACGCCAGGCCGTTGGGCGTTTCGCCTCAACGAACTGGCCGCCCGCGGCGTGATGCTGGCAGGATTCCTGGCCGCACTCGTTCTCTATTTCTCTACGCAAAGCTCCTCATTCCTGACCGGCGGCAACGTGCTGACAATCGTCAGTAGCGCCAGCGTGATCGGCATAGTCTCCCTGGGCCAGGTTCTCACCGTTATCTCCGGCGGCTTCGACCTGTCAGTAAGCGGGACAGTCCCCCTGGGCGCCGTGGTTTTCGCTGTTCTCGTCAACAGCGGCTGGAGCGTACCGGCGGCTGTGAGTGCGAGCCTGACCGTTGGCGCGGTTTGCGGCTTCGTCAACGGCCTCATCATCACCAAGGCGAAGATCAACCCTCTCATCGCCACACTCGCCACTATGTCGGTGACCGGTGGACTGGCACTCGCGATCGCGAACGGCCTGCAGATTCCGCTAAACGATCCGGACACCGGGATTCTTGCTGAGCAGTCGCTTTTCGGAGTCAACAACTACGTTTGGATCCTTTTAGGACTCAGCGCCGCCCTTTTCGTGATTCTGCGCTACACGGTCTTCGGCCGATACCTTTACGCTGTCGGCGGGAACAGGGAAGCTGCCAGGCTTGCCGGGATCAGGGTCGACGGCGTCACGGTCACCGTTTACGTCCTTTCAGGGGCACTAGCGTGCCTCGCCGGCGCGGTTCTTGCCAGCCAGCTCCTGAGTGGTTCCGGTACCGCCGGCACCGATTCAGGATTGCAGTCAATCGCCGCGGTCATTCTTGGCGGCGCCGCATTATCCGGAGGCGTTGGCGGGGTTCCGGGAACCCTGATCGGCGTGCTCATTCTCGGCACACTCTCCAACGGGATGGCCATCATGAGCGTGCCGTCCTTTTACCAGACAATCGCCACCGGAGTCGTCCTGCTCCTGGCGGTCGGCATGAGTCAGCTGCGGACATTCAAGCGCAGACGCTAGCAACCAAGTCAGTAGTAAAAAGCCCGACTGTTCCTAGCCGTTTGACCCAAACCACCGGCGAACCCTCAGGCGCAGTCACCAATCGCGCGCACAGCGCAGTCACTAGCCATTGTCGAAAGGAAATACTGTAATGCGACGGTCAATGAGGATCCTTGCACTGACGTGCACGTCGGCCCTGTTCCTGCCCCTGGTTGCTTGTGGAACAAGCAGCCAGGCCAGCAGCGGCGACACCAACAAGAAGTTCAGAGTCGATTTCGCCAATTACCTGGAGTCGTCGACACTCTTCCGCAATATTCACACGAACCTCGATACCAGCATCAAAGATCACAGCGTCCCCGTCGACGTCAAGTGGTTCGACAACAACGGTGACCCTGCGACCATGCTGCGGAATGCGCAACTGATGGTCAACGACAAGCCGGACGCCATCGTCATCTACCCTGTGTCCAGTGCGACCGACAGCATCAGCGCGATCATCGAGCGCAGTAAGATCCCCTGTGTCTCTCTCAACCTGGACACCAAATCGTGCGACTTCCTCAATATCAACAATGGAGCGCTCGGCGATGACACCGCCAATATCGTCGGACAGATCGCCAAACAGCGAGGCTGGAACGCCTCCAACACCACAGTCCTCATCGGCCAGGCCGCGTCCGCGGGAGAGCAAGTTAACGACTGCGTACGCCACTTTTACTCGGCCATCGCACCCGTTCTCGGACTCCAGCAGGTCGATCCGACGACGATCACCCCTACGACCACCAAGATCGGCGACAATGGCCTGCAATTCGACGGCAAGGGGAGTCTGCAGACTTCGTTCGACGTGGTCAAGAACCTGCTGCCCAGCATCCCGCAGGGCCACCACATCATTCTCTACACGGTCAACAACGACTCCACCAAAGGCGCCCTCCGGGCTATTGAAGAAGCCGGACGCGGTGCCGAAAGCAACCTGCTGATCGGTGGCCTGGGCGGTGATGAAGCCGGTATCAGCGCGCTCCGCACCGATCCACGGTGGGTCGCGGAAGGTAACATCTTCGGCTCGAAATGGGGAATGTACGCGGTCGCAATGGCCCAGGCGCTGGCAAAGGGTGACAAGCCCCCGGCCCAGGTCACGGCGCTTCCTCAGGTGGTTCTCGACAAGAAGTCCGTCGACGAGTACATCACGGCCGGAAGCACTGAACCGAAGCTGTTGCCGCCCCTTGACTCAAGCAACCAGTACCTGCGTGACGGCGGGCTGAGCAAGCTGCTCGGCAACATCAAGGGAGAGTGAGCCGTTGAGCGATCCTCACCTGACGGGCCTGTCCGACTCACTCGCCCGCCTTGCCAGCAGCCACAGTGGCGATTTGGGTGTAGCCGCGCGCAACCTTCAAACCGACGAGCTCGTCACGTTTCGCGCCGACGATGTGTTTCCCACCGCCAGCGTGATAAAGCTGCCGATTCTTGTAGAACTGGAGAGACAGGTCCACGCAGGCCAGTTATCGCTCGACGCCCGAGTTGAGCTGCGGGATTGTGACAAAAGAGGCGGTTCGGGGATTCTTAAGACCCTTGATCCGGGTCTGCGACCTACCCTCCAAGACCTAGCCACACTGATGACCGTTCTCAGCGACAACACGGCAACGAACCTCGTCCTCGAAGCAGTAGGTGGGGTCGCCGCGGTGAATGAAGCGATGGAACAGCTCGGCCTGGGTTCCATTCGCCTGCACAATCCTGTTGATGTCGAGCTCGTCGGCTACGATATTCGGCGATTCGCTGAATCCACGGCCCGGCAAATGTGCGATTTGGCGCACGGCATAGCGAACAGGACCGTCTTCGGTGCCGACGTATCCGAGGCAGTCGAACGTGTCCTTGCGGGGCAGTTGTACTCCGACCAAGTACCGCGGTACATGCAGATCTCTCCCTTCGCTGTCGATCTCGGGATAGTTCCCCCTCTCACGGTGGCAAACAAGACCGGGTTCTCTGCCGGCACGAGGGTCGACACCGGAATCGTGCGATTTCGCGGCGGCGGCGGGTTCAGCTACGCCATGTTCAACCATGAGTCGAAGGACCGGACCTTCCTTCCGGAAGCCGAGGGCAACGTTCTTGCCGGCCTCGTTGGCAAGATTCTCCTCGAGTACTGGTGGCCGGCGGGCCGGGATGCCGCTCCCGTGGTTTCCACCGCCTACGACCAAGCCTAACCACATGCGCGGAAGGGGAAATAGGAAACGATGTGAACCATCGGGTTCCTCCCCGTCCTAAGGGCCTCGTCGACGTTGCCTACAGCCGCAACGCCGGCGAGGCCCGCACCGCGTACAGGTCGGCGCCATCGCCCACCCCACGCGGCCAACCTCCTGGTCCGGGTGGAGCCCGGCGCCTGCGTACCAACTCTTCCGCCCAAGGCCACGGTCCTAACCGCCGAAACCATAACCACCACGCACACAGCCACGCACAGTCACCGAAGCAACAAGACGGGCATTCTGCTCCTACAGGAGATTGTTGCCCTGCGACAACGACTTTCAATCGCGTTATCCCGTGCCGGTAGCAAAGTGGCACCCGACGAAGAACGGTGCGCTCACTCCATCAATGTACTTTCCGGGAACCCAAAAGCGCTGGTGGCTTTGCCGTGCCGGGCACAGACGACGGTAATCGGTGTATGGCCGCCTGGGCGCAGCTGCAGCCACGAAATCCCGTCGCGCACCCGAGGGCTTCCAAAAAACGGAGCAAGAGAAACGGCCCGCCAGCAGCGTCTAATCCTTCGTCACGTCCATAAGAGCCCCGAATTGAACGAAAGAACGAGAGCAATCATGCCCACAACCAGCTCAAGGATCACCATCAAAGTTGAGGACCGCGCATCAAGGGACCGGCAACTTGAGCAGACGTGTGCCCTGCTCCGCCAGGAAGCGACAGATCACGGCATCGTCGTAACCAGGTTCGACCACGCTACTTTCGAGGTTGCCCTCAGCCCCGACGTTCCGTTCGGCCTCACGCGCGAACTTGATTTGCTCTGACTCAGAGCAGGCATCGCGTGTCACAGACACCGGCTCAAGCACCAGCGCCCTGTGCTGGAAGCGCCGAAAGGACAGTTTCATGACCGATCCGCGACAACGCGACCCGTACCTGGTGGAAGAACAGCATCATGAAGAGGTTGAGAAGCACCCCCTGTTGATTTGGGCAAGTATCAGTCCGGGCGACGTCGTGTCGCTTCGAGGGCTCGGCGCCCGGGACTCGAGCGATACAGTCGAGTGAAGACTAGCCGCAGGATTGTCAGGTTTTGGGGTATGGAGCCGGACACCCAGACCAGGCCATGTGCCGGGCGACGAGTGCACCAGCGTGTACGCGTCGCCGACACCAGCCCAGCCTTGGTGTCGTGGTCGTCCCAGGCGATCTCCGGTTTGCCGGTGCGCGTGGAGTCATACCCCGTAGCGTGTGCGCCGAGCAGCTCCTGGCCGCCGGACGCGGCACGGTCGAATCACTCAGTGACATCCACCAATGGATGTGTCGTCACTCCGCCGCCAAACCACGCATCCTGTATGCCGTGCTTTTGTCCATGTTCCAGCCGGCGATCATTCCGTTGCCGATGAGTTGGTCACTGAGTTTGGCCAGACGGTAGCCGGGGTCGGCTTCGAGGGCGAGTTCGAGGTATTGGTGTGCTTTGCTGCCGCGTCCTTCCCACCAGCTGATGTAGGCGATGGCTGTGAGAAGCGGTGCCGCGTGCTTTGTGCTGCTGTTGGTGTAGGCGTGGAGCAGGACCTCTTCGGCCCAGGTGACGCGGGACCATTGCGGTTTGTCGGGAGTTTGGGCCAGCAGGATCCCTTCCATGGGGCCGTCGACGCCGGGGATGTCTGCCATGAGTTGGTCGCGGATGGCGGGGAATTGGAAGTCGGCGATCAGTGCGACAGTCTGTTCATCGCTCGGGTAGCTTTTCGCCTCGAGGATGTCTGCCCAGAGGGTGCGGGCCTTTTCGATGGCGCGGTAGTCGCGGGTGACGCGGATCGATGCCATGTGTGCTTCGACGTCGTCGAAGGTCGCTGTCTCCTTGGGCGAGGCCGGCAGGGTGATGCGGCCGCTGGGTGCGACGGCGCTTCCGCGGTAGACGAGTTCGGCGTTGATTTCGCTGGAGTCGATCATTGACAAGGGTAAGGCGTACGGGAGTTCGGGGTCGTCGTCGAACGGTGAGACTGTTTCGTCGTCGACGAGAAGGCCGTCCTTGATGGTGATGTCCCGCTCGGCCAGGGCCCCGGTGAGGGCGGCGACCATCGCTGCGTAGGGTTTGGTGTGTCCGGTGGCAGGGGTGGCTGAGGTGTAGACGGCGAACAGGGCACTGGTTGCTTTGGGGTCGTTGGCGAGGTAGCCGGCAACGGTGCGTGCGTAGGCGAGTTCGCCGCCGTCGTGCTTCGGCAGGTCAACGCGGAGGGTGGCGCCGATGCGGTTGGTGTCGATCGTGATGCACACGAGACTTTCGTGGGGCCAGAAGCCCAGGGTGTGGCCGATGAAGCTGAGGACATCGGCGGGTGTTTTGATGGTGAGCGTTTCCACGGTGATTCTCCTTGAAGGGCAGCCGTTCAGTTTTCGGCGTCGTTCTGATAGCGGAGCCACCGCTGGGCGTGAGGGGCCGGAGTGCAACTTGGGGTACCGGGAGCGGTCCAAAAGTTCGCGAGGAATCAAGCGACGCAGGAGCGCCGAACGAAGTTTTGGGTTGCGGCCGGCGCGCAGCGCCCTGGTTGCGCGGAGGTCCCGCCCAGCAACGATCGAAGATCAGAATGACAAACAGCGATGATTCCTATGGCTGTCCATGGCCGGGGCGTGGCTGCGCGGCATGACGCCTCGGCATCTTGTTCTTTCGGCGGGAATCTAACGGGTGAGCCTTGTGCCGGATCGCCTTTCGAGCGCGAGCTCTGCGCGTTCGACGACGGCCCGGTCGTGGGCGTCGAGTCGTCCGTCGGCCGCGGGGGCGGCCATTTCGCAGTCGCGGATTTCGACCAAGCGGCGGTGGAGCTGCGTTTCCGCATGCCGGCTGAGCACAATGAGTCGAGTGGTTCGTCGATTCTCGAGGATCAGCTCACGTTGGCTGGAGGCTATACGGTTCCAGATCGGCCCGATTTCCAAGAGCAGAAGCCGGACATGGAGCACGAAGGTGCCGTGTTTGAGGTGACCTGCGAGCCGGGGGAGAAGCAAGCCCAGGCTGACAAGGATAACGGCGAAGGTTTCGCCGACCCAGTACAGGAGCGTCAGGACAGCCGCGGCGGTGCTGGAGGTACCGTCATATTTCGTGACGAACCCGTAGAGCAGGCGGTCGAGGAGGACCAGGGCGAAGAGGAGGCATCCGATGGCGATGAGGAGGAAAGCCGAGCGGAAGGCTGGTCCTCGCATGCTCGGGAGATATTTGTGGCACACCCGTGCGATATCGAGGCAGATCCACATGATGAACGCCGACCCGGTCCAGAGGAACACCGCCATGCCGGGCTGGTCCCCGTAACTCAGGGGAAGGTTCGGGTCGGTGACAAGGGTGCGGCTGGCAAGGAATCCTGCTGTCACTGCGGAGCACGAGATGACCGCAGCCCACCGGCCGAAGGCGAGTTGCCGGCGTCGTGCTTCAACATCGCCGACCGCCGCAAGCAAAATGGCGGTCCGAAACTGCCAGAATCCCAGGAGCAACGACACGAGAGTGGCCAGGCCGACGCGGTTCCGTCCACCGAGCATTGCGTCGACCCCGTAGTAGACGGCGGGGATGTAGAGGGTGCAGGCGATTGCGGCGAGGATGGTCGCGCGGAAGACGCTGCCGCGGTGGGGATCGAGCGCGGCGGGCAGTCGGAGGATCGTCAGGATCCAGAGCGTGGCTGCCGGGACGTATTCCATCAGCCGAAGACTTGACGGAACGCCAGTGGCTCCGGTGGGGTGCCGGCGTCGCTGTTGATGATGCGGGTTGCGAGCTGATCGGCGAGGGCTTCGGCGGCGAGTTCGGCGTCGTCGGTGTAGCTGCTGCGGGCGAGGGCGCGCAGCACCATTTCGCCGTCGAGGTCGGGGAGGAGGGCTTTGACCAGTTCGCTGCTGATGCCCTCAAGGTCGTGGTCGAGGATCATGTGGCTGAATTCGTGGAGGATGATCTGTTGCCGGTGCCAGTCGGATTTTGTCGGGGCGTGAAGGACGACGTCCCGGTCCTCGCAGATTAGCCAGACCCCGCACACTTCTTCCTTGGCTAGTTCGGGAAGCTCCGCAACCGTGACGGTTCTGCCGCGCTTTTGTTCCAGTTTCTTGTGGATGGCCTCGAGCGTGGCGTCGTTGGGCAAGCTGAACGCGTGTTCGGCCTTCCTCGCTACTTTGCGGGCGTCACGGTAGTTCATTGTCGGCGTGGGCGGGGGAGTGCGGAATGTTGACCGGACCGATCTGGTCCAGGGAATACCCGCCGGGGTACAGGCTCGAGCCTGCGTCGCCGGGAGTGAAATGCGGTTTTGTTTTCAGCGGACGGTGGCGGGTGATTGCGTTGCGGACAGCGAATCCGGTCGTGAGGGCGGACTGCGAGATCCGGCCCGACCGGGGGAGTCCGAGTGCATCGGTGAGGCGGTCGTCGTCGAGCATGGTGCTGATCATCCGCTTCGCCACGGGGCGCAGCGGGACTGGCATGCGGTCCTGGAACACCTGGACGGTGGCGTCCATCAGTTGCTGGCCCTGGGGCGACGGCGCGACGTAGGCGCTCTCATAGTGGTCGAAGAAGACTTCGGCTTCTTCGTAGGTCGCAGGCATGGCGGTGATGTTCATGCGCGTGCCCAGTTCGGTGAAGAAGCGTGAGGCGGCCGCGAGCTCGGCCGCTGCCGGTTGGCGCCAGGCATGTTTCTGGATCCACCGGATCGGCACAATCAACAAGGTGAGAAGGACGTAGAGGAAGTCGTCCTTGCTGCCGGGGACGTTGCGGTGCACCCGGTTCAGCAACTCGACCACCTGTTGGCTGCGGTCGCTGTCAAGGCCGCAGGCGATGAGTTCGTAGATGACAATGGCGGTGTCGTATGAGCGTTTCATGGGGCGCTGTTGGATCTCGGCGTTGGTGTGCAGGGTCTTTGCGATGTCTGGGATCGCGAAGTTGCGGTAGTACGAGAGGAAGAACCCGAGTTCCATGTCCGCGGCGAGATCGAAAAGGGCCATCTGGCGGAAAGTCGCTTCCCAGTCGTCAGGGGGAGCGATTTCCTGGCGGTAGAGGCTCGCGGCGAGGGTGGCGTCGATGTTCACAGTGTCCCCCGTTCGCCGTGCTCTAAGTTCGCGTTCGAACCCGGGGCTTTCGCTCCCCAGGTAAGCTGACCTATTCCATCGTAGAACCGTGGCGTCCTAGTGGCTAGTTAACTTGTAGACGGGTCTACTTCTTGTGTTTTGCGGTGCGCTCGGCCAAAGCCCGGCGAAGACCCTTTTCCCCCCGGCGCATCATCAGGGTGTGGGCTGCGGTGAAGGCCGGGGCCGCGATCGGTGTCAGGAGATTCATCCAATGTTGAGTTGGGCGGACCTTCCATTCGATATCCATGCGCGTGGCTGTGCCGTCTGCTCCTTGACCGAGAGTGACCCGGCCGGTGCCTTCGAGATGGCCGCCGGCGTCGAACTCAATCTCCGTTGGGGTGACGACCATTGTTGGGTGAATGCTGATCGTGAGGGTGTAGCCCAGGACCGCCTTGAAGTTGAGGTAGGAGGTCGTGGCCTTGAGGACGTCTTCCGGGGAGTCGCCTTTTGGCTCGATGCGGACGAGCGGCGCGGCGAAGCTGCAGTCCGGCCACCAGCTGGGCCAGCTCATGTCGACGTCGGCGATGATCGCCCAGACTTGCTCAATTGGGAATGGGAAGTGCCATGTTGAATTGAGATCGAAAACGCGAGGGCTCATAAGGATATTTTGGCACCGAAGCAGAAGGCACAGACAGTTCGATACCTCAGGTTGGCGTGAACATGACTTGGTGGATTTGCTATGCCAGGCTGTTGAAGTCTAGGAGACACTGGGGCTGATCTTGTGCCGCGCCCAGAAACATTCGGGATGCCGGTCTTTGAATGTATACGCTCCGAGAGACAGGCTATGTCACTGTTCGTGAACACGCTGCACTCCCCACCGAGGAGGTCGGAGACCACATCGAGCTTCTTTTGAAGCACTGAGCGATCTGTCGATCACTCGCGCGGGTATCGGCGAAGGCGCGGAGTCGTGAAGCCCTGGTTGGGACTCTGCCCCTGCCCATAGCTGGATCGACTAGGACGCGGGGGAGCTGATTTACAGTGATTTCACCACCGTGATCGGCTGGCGTCGTCTGTTGCTTTTGGTCCGGAATCTAGGCAAATTTCCCATCTCCGGGCTTACCGGTGTGGCTGGTCATATCCGCTAGTGCGTGGGGGTGCGTGCTCACGGGGTGATCACCTCAGTGATCGAACGCTGACCTATGCAGGAGTTAGCTCACGCGCCGAGGAACGGATACTGCTGTCCGTTCCTACGGTTACCGACAGGAACCCACTGATGCTCGGCTGAATCTTGCGGAGCCTCTCAACAAGTTCCGAGCGAACATGGTAGGTCTTGTTCAGTTCGTCAAACGGAATTTTTGCCGTCAGCCTTAGAACTTCAATCCCGATAACCACGCGGAACTCATCTAGATCCACGAGCACGTGCTCAGCTATCTCAATAGTTTCCTTAACCGGAGCGTCTAGCAAAGCGATGTACGCCGCGTCTGCCTTGTAGTCCACTTCCACGCGGATGCTGTAGTCGTTCATGATCTCGACTCCTTTCAGGCCATCTACGATTTCCAGTAGGCCGTCACTACGTCGATTGTAGCTTGGCTTCCCACAGTATCTGACAAACATACCTGTAAGGTACGACCGTCTGGCACGGTACCGATATAACAAACTGGCGCCGATTTACCCGGCACTGACGTATTCCAATGCTCAAGGGCAGCGCGCACGTCTTCTTCAGTGATCCCACGCCGCCGCATCTGGTTACGAGCGTGGAATGAGAAGTTGAGCTTCACGAGCCTTCGCTGCCCAACGCTAGGTCGAAGGCAAGCCGTCTGACCTGAACGCCATCCAACTCGATTACCACTTCATACAGCCCCTCAGCCATCAGAGGAGCACCGAGACCTACGGCAAATGTTAGGCCGATCTTGCCGTCGTAAGGGCGGGCTGGCTGGGTCGACAATGTTGAGTCCACGCCTATTTCCAGGCCTTCAGCTGGCGAGCGGAACTTGATCGACAGTGTGGGTGCCGGTTCCGATTCTGCAATGCGTACCCTTCCTGCCACGTAAAGCAGGTGATTGACCGGAAGTGTTTGCGTCAGAACATGCGTGTAGCTAGCACCGACCACCGTGAGTTGGTTGTTTTCCACCTTGGCAAATTCAGCCAGGAATGCGTAGTCCAGTTCAGCCATGGTTGAAGACTACATAATCGCCCGCCGTCCCGCCTGCACCATCTCACCGGCTTGCCTTCGGCTGCCGCCTCACATGGACGCCGGTGCAGCCTTCTTCCGCCAGTCCTCGACGTCGGACCACGGGATCCTCGTCGGGGACGTGCGCCCTCCCTTGCCGGTCTTGTACGCGTTGGGGAAAGCGCCTCGCCTGGCGAGGATACGGACGCTTTCCGGATGAAGATTCAGAAACTCGGCCACTTGATTTATCTTTGCGTCTGGGCGCCCCGTGAGAATTGCCATGGTCCCGAAGCTACAACGGAGTACGGCCATCCCCAGTTATTGGTTCAAGTTTCCGCGATTTCTTGGTGCAAGTTTCCGCAAGCTCCCATTTCGAGTTACTTCAAGTTGGTCTTGATGAAAATGAATTGCACGCTCTCGCTATTAAATCGGTGTTGCTGCCCATATGATCGTGCTCATGAAATCAATATTGGGGGTAGCTGGCGCCTTGCTGCTGGCGGTTTCTGTAGCATCGTGCGGCTCCACCGCGGCGGGAACGTCGTCGAGCTCGCCGACTGCGACGGCTAAGCCGACAACCTATTGCGGGGAAACAGCCTCCGCGATTGCCGTGCTCATCCCAGGCTGCACGGACGTCAAGGTCGGCGACGTGGCCAAGGGCGGCCCGGATCTCGCATCCACGGCCTCGTGTGTGCTAGGCGGCCGCACGATCGACGTCAATAGTTGGCGTGACAGCCAAGCGACAGACAGCATGCGAGGGGTGATCAAAGCCAACAAAGCCGAGGTGTACTACGCGAGTGGCAGCGGGTGGACCGCTCACGTCAGACGAGACATGTCGTTCCAGTAACAAATCACGAACCAGGCAGACAAACTCTTGGCCGTGGCCTTTGCCAAGGAGACGCCGCCGGACCCGGACCTGAGAGGCGAACAAGAAGTGTCCAAGACGATCTCAGACGCCCTGGGTGGGATCGTGGAGCACTACCAGCTCACTTCAGGTTCCTAGCCGATTCTTCACAAAGTAGGCTGTCATTGGCGCACACGTACATAAGGGGGAATCGTCTATGTCACTCAAGGAACTGCTACCAGACGACAACGAACGGGCGGCATTCGTCGAAAAATTCACCTTCGCAAGTGCAAAGGCCATGCGCGATCTTCGCGAGGAGAATGCCGGCCTTACGCAAGAGCAGGTCGCGGACGAACTGGATCGGCGGATCCGGCAGCATATCGGTTCAGGTTTTCCGCTGCCGCGGCCACAACTGATGCAGCTCGCCAAAGACGTGCTTAATCCGTAGGTCCAGCTCGGGCAACCGGGGCCCTTTCCCGAATTACAAACAAGAAGGAGTTTTCATGCACCTCTTCAGCATGGCATTCGATGATATGAATGCGCTCGACCTCAGGCACGACAAACTGACGATAGACCAGCAGCTAAAGGTTGCTGAGATCAAGGCCCTTCTGTCCATCTCTCAAGAGCTTTCGGCGATTCGTCACCTCGGGGTCAACCCTGAGTTTGATGACTCATCGGACTAGAACTCGCGGAAATGCCGTTGTCCGACCGGGACTATTCACAAATATAGAGCGTCACGGAGTATTCTCGGGGTCATGGATAACGGCGAACCCCCTTTTGTTGTTGAGTGCCACACCTGCAAGCGAGCAGATACCCTCAGCGTGGTCCCGTATAGCGAATGGCAAACCTGGACCGACGACATCATTCCACCATCAGAAATACATGCGGTTTGGAAATGTGCTGCATGCAAGGGCTACACCGTTCTAGCCAACGGGTGGCTCCCGGTCGGCCCTCAAGCGGTGGCCGATTCCCACTAGGAATCCGGGCCCGTGAGCTGATTCCGTATCAGCAGGCACACTGGCCCGGCCCGTGGCAGGGATTCTTCCTTTCGCGCGGACGTGCCGGGATGTACCGCGTTCTGCCCACTCCCGCGGAATTGCTGTGGGGGCGCCCCCGGTTGCGCGGAGAAATACCCCTGCAACAGGCAACAAAGATCTATCCGCCACACGTTTACCGGCTCATCGCATTTGAGGGTGTAGCGGGGGTGGGCGCGTCGTTGGCCGGATAGGGGTCGAGGTCTTCCGATGATGG